>DATBYL010000470.1:0-22144 GCA_036513735.1 Candidatus Acidiferrales bacterium | reverse complement strand
CTGCAGCACCGGGACGGCGGCCGCATCAGTTTCGCGGTGAGTGGTGCGCGTCATCAGCCACGCTCCGACGCTGCCGAGGACTAGAAGCGCGGCAACTGCAACCGCGGCGCGGCCCCAATTTGTGCGCGTGCGTTCTTGTTCTTCGTGTGCGGCTGCGCCGGTGACGCCCGGAATGTTGGGCATGTCCGCGCTGAAACGCGGCTTCGGCGGGGCGACGTTATCCGCGAGTGTTTGCGGCTTCAAAGGAGCTTCGACGGGTTTGTTCTGCGGCGGCGTATTGGAAGTCAAAGGAGTCATGATTTTTTCATTCGGACTTCGCGGCCGCCATCGGCGAATTGAACTTCATCCATCAGGTGGCGGATCAAGTAGACTCCGCGGCCGTGATCGGCCAGAAGATTTCCTTCACTCAACGGATCTGAAATGGTGTCGGGATCGAAGCCTTTGCCGGGATCGCGCACAGTAATCTGCACCGCGCCAAGAGCGTCACAACTTACCTGACAGTGAATCTGCTTGGCGGAATTTGCTTTGCAGCCATGAACGACAGCGTTGGCGAGAGCTTCACGTAGCGCTGTTTCGATTGCGAATTCGATTTCTTCGGCGCGAGCATGTTCTTTGTGAATGCGCGCCAGGACGTCGTCAACGACGGGAGAGATGGCGGCGACGTTCGCGGGAATCGAGACTTCGTATCGCATAGCCATAAGATGATGCCTGCGGCATCGGTGCTGCTAAATTCGACGAACTAATTCGGCTTGCCAACCAGAGAAACGTTGTGGCTCAAATATTGGTGGAGATTCGCCAGCCCCAACAGGAATTGCAGCAGTTGCTCTTTCTTGCTGGAGGTGTCGTCACCGGCTCCTTCGGCAAGAAATTGGACGGCAAATTCGGCCTGCATGTGGAGCTGATCGAGCGCTTCCTCTTGAATCGGATGGCCTTCGCGGCAAAGTGCGGCCGCCGTCTCCAACTGATGCATGGCGCCATCCAGATAGTGTTCCATGCATAGTGACTCCTGCGTAAGCGCTGGAGGCACTGTAGACGTGCATCCCGAGATGCGGCACTGCAGCTTGGTGATTACTCTCAAAACGCTCTCCTGGACACGATACACCCACTTAGAATCGAGCAATCGGCTGGCCAGAAGCCCGAACCAGCGCAGAATATGTAACTAAAGGATTCAGAGCGCATTAGTGCCGTATTTACGGCGCAAAACGCACTAACGACAAATAGCAAACTCACAGGGTGGGCAGCACGCGAACAAGTCTACGCCGGTGATGTGACGAAATTCGGCAGGATGACGCGCACCGCTAACAAAAAACGGCGCCTCCCTTGGAAGGGAAGCGCCGCGAGTTATGTGACTTCTGTTAAGTGACTTCAGGAGGAAGCCGCAAAACAATTTATGCGCGAGTCATGATGCGTGAAACGCAGGCAAGCCTGACGTCAGACTTGCGCTGGAATTTAGAAATCGAAAAGGATGCCGACGCCCGTGGTAATGCTGTTCTGCCAAACACTGCCAAAGCGGGTGCCGAGATAGTCGGCCTGAACTCGCCACGCGATATGCGAGCGCCATTGGATATCCACGCCGCCGCCACCCATGATAGCGAGGGCGTTAAATGATGCTGGGCCGACGGCCTGGCTAAAGCGGTCATGCGCGCCACCGACTAGAATATGACCCCATGGTTGAAATCTTCCGGAACGCTTGCCCACATGCGCGCCGCCGCCGTAGAACACGACTTGCTCTTTTCTTAACGGAGTGAGATCACCGAAGGAGGCAGTGGCCGTGCCTTCGATTCCGAACATACTGTCACCGAGCCAGCGTGTGACGCTGGTGTGAATGCCGTAAAGGTTTGTGTTGCCGCCACCAATGTCGAAGCGCTGGTAGGTGAAATTAGCGCCGACCTGCCAGGGATAGCCTGACTCAGAACTAATTTTGCCAGATGGCGCGGCGGGTGCCGAAGCGGAGTCAGTGGAGACGGTGGCCACAGTGGCCGTGGTGTTGTCTTGGGCGGCTGCTATACCAGCAAAAATAAGTGCCGCTGCACATAACGCAATAATCTTTCGCATTACTAATCCTCCTGAGGGCCAGATGATCCTTACACGCACTACAATTCTGGGACGGACGCGATGGGTAGTCCATAACAACTGCGAGAGGCATTGCGTGGAAGTTAATAGCTAGGTGCAATCAGGCAGTACTACGGTGTTTTGTGGGCAGTTATGGGTGTTTTACGGGTATCGCGCTAGGCCGCCGTGCCGTGGCATTTCTTATATTTCTTGCCGCTGCCGCAAGGACAGGGATCGTTGCGTCCCACTTTGGCGCCGGTTCGGACCGGCTTTGGCGCTTCCGCAGGAGCTGCACCCGCTTGGAACTGCATGTTTTGCTGAGCGCGCTGCTGCTTGCGTTCGATTTCCTTGGCTTGCTCTTCCGGCTTGGCCGGCTGAACGAGGAAAAGGTAGCGGATGGTTTCGGAGTTGATGCGCTCCATCATGTCTTCAAATAATGTGAATGCTTCCTTCTTGAATTCGACGAGCGGATCTTTCTGGCCGTATCCGCGAAGGTTAATTCCTTCTTTCAGATGGTCGAGCGTAAGAAGGTGATCTTTCCACTGGTTATCGACAACGTCGAGAACGATGCGGCGTTCCAGCCAGCGCATCATTTCCGGGCCGAACAACTTTTCCTTTTCTTCGTAGCGAGTCAGCAGAGCTTTCTGAAGTTCATCTTCCAGATCGTCGTGGCTGATGTTTGCGACGTCGATTCCAACGGCTTTCAGATCAACTCCGAATTGGCGCATCACTTCGCCGGAGAATTGAACGGCGTTCCACTGGCCAGGATGCTGATTGCTTGGACAATATGCCTCAATCACATTGAGCGCGAGATCGTTGGCGAGGCCCATTACATATTCTTTTTGATCGCGGCCTTCGAGCATGGAGCGACGGATGGAATAAATTGTTTCGCGCTGACGATTCATTACGTCGTCATATTCGAGAAGGTGCTTACGCATTTCAAAGTTATGCGCTTCGCGAGCTTTCTGTGCAGTCTCGATGCGTCGAGAAATAATTTTCGATTCGATGGGCACGCCTTCGGTCATGCCGACGCGGAACATCAGCGCCTTGATGCGTTCACCGCCGAAAATTCTCAGAAGGTCGTCGTCGAGTGAAAGGAAGAAGCGCGATGAGCCGGGATCGCCCTGACGTCCGGCGCGTCCGCGAAGCTGGTTATCAATGCGGCGAGCTTCGTGGCGCTCGGTGCCGAGGATGTGCAAGCCGCCGAGAGCGACGACCTCGTCGTGTTCAGCTTTACATTGCGCGGCAAACTCGTCGTAGATGGGCTTCCACTTGTCGGCAGGAGCCTGGAAGATTTTTCCTTCAATTTGGAACAAGACCATCGGCTGCGGTGGCGCTTGCGCGATGGCAGTTGTGGTCGTCGCTGCGTTGGGCGTCGTATCCAGGACGTCGCCGCCTTCGTTGTTGGCGCCGTCATTCGCGCCAGCGGAAGATTCGGCGCCGCCGATGACAGCAGCCGCAGCGGCGTATGGCATGGCCAGCTTATTTTTCAGGAAATAATCGCGCGTTAAAGCTTCGGGATTTCCGCCGAGCAAAATGTCGGTTCCGCGGCCGGCCATGTTCGTGGAAACAGTGACGGAGCCTTTGCGCCCGGCCTGCGCGATGATTTTTGCTTCGCGCTCGTGCTGCTTGGCGTTCAGAACTTCGTGCGGAATGCCGGCTTTTTTCAGCAGGCCGGCGAGTTCTTCTGATTTTTCGATGGAAATTGTGCCGACGAGAATTGGCTGGCCGGTGGCGTGAATCTGCTTGATGCCATTCGCGTAGGAATTATCGTCCTGCATAATTCCAGACACGACTGCGCTAAATTTTTCGGCTTCGGTGCGATATACGATGTCGTGATGCTCGACGCGGATGAGCGGACGATTCGTGGGAATCGAAACAACGTCGAGGTTATAAATTTTCGCGAACTCGGCGGCTTCCGTTTCGGCCGTTCCCGTCATGCCGGAAAGTTTTTTGTACATGCGGAAATAATTCTGGAAAGTGATGGTCGCAAGCGTCTGATTTTCGCGCTCGATTTTCACGCCCTCTTTGGCTTCGATGGCCTGATGCAGACCGTCTGACCAGCGGCGTCCCGGCATTTTGCGGCCAGTAAATTCGTCCACGATGATGATTTCGCCGTTGTCCACGACGTAGTCGGTGTCTCGCTTGTAAAGTGTGTGCGCGCGCAACGCCTGATAGACGTGGTGAATCGTTTCCATGTGCGCGGGATCGTAAAGATTGCCGAGGCCCAGCAATCGCTCCGTCTTGCTGACGCCTTCTTCAGTCAGCGTTGCGGTGCGCTGTTTTTCATCAATCGTGTAATCCATTTCCTGCACAAGCTTGGGAACAATTTTGTCGATCTTGTAATACTTGTCAGTGGATTCTTCGGCCGGTCCGGAAATAATCAGCGGCGTGCGAGCTTCGTCAACTAGAATCGAGTCGACTTCGTCAACGATGCAGAAGTGGTGGCCGCGCTGCACGCAATCAGCAACGTCATACTTCATATTATCGCGCAAATAATCGAATCCGAATTCGTTGTTGGTGCCGTAGGTGATGTCGGCGGCGTAGGCTTCGCGGCGCTGCTTGTCGTCCAGATCGTGAACGATCACGCCGATGCTCATGCCCAGCATGCGGAAAATCGGAGACATCCACTCAGCGTCGCGTCGCGCCAGATAATCATTTACGGTGACGATGTGAACGCCGCGTCCGGCAAGCGCGTTCAAATATGCGGGCAGCGTGGCGACCAGCGTTTTTCCTTCGCCGGTTTTCATTTCCGAGATTTTTCCTTCGTGCAGAACGATGCCGCCGATAAGCTGCACGTCGAAGTGGCGCATATTTAATTTACGGCGGCCAGCTTCGCGGACAGCGGAGAATGCGCGCGGAAGAACGGGTTCGAGCGCAGCTTGGAGACGTTCGCGATATTCCGGCGCGGTGGGATCGGCGCCTTCCAAACCCTTAGCGACGATCGCTTTCAGCTCCGGCGTGATCGCGGAAAGCTCCTCGTCGGTCATATGCTCAAATTCCGGCGCGAGCGCGGTAACCGTCTGCATGAGCGGCGTGATGCGCTTGATGTCGCGCTCATGCTTGGTTCCGATGAAGCGCGCAACAACCTTATTGACTAGCTTATCGATATCCATTTGTTCGCGGAAAGGCGGCTATACGTTGGCGCCTTGCGGAGAACCCCTTTAGTAGACTTCTAAAATCAGCATGCCGAGCTGCTTATTTGCGAAATTCTATTGTATCCGGTGCGCGAAGTTTCCGCAAAGCGGGACGGACGCGCGCCGCGCTGCCACCGCCGCAAAGGCCCCATCCCCACAAGCGCCCACACTTCTAATACGTGTGGAGACGGCGGAGAATTGCATCTTCGACAAGTGGGCGGGTCTTCCTCAACGCCGCGAGCCTCAATCCCAAATCTTCAGCTGCGGCCAGATTTCACTCAGGGGCTGCCGGATGCCGCGGCAATAGAAAATGTCGAAATGCTCATAGGGCATAGAATAGGGATTATAAACGCTAGCGACTTTTTGCACGCTGGTGAACTGCGATTCGAGCATAGCCTGTCGCCCCGCCATTACGATCACACTTTCACCGGTGTAATTCCGCGGACCCCAGAGGAAGTAAGTTTGATGCCCGCTGATGGCAGGCGGCAATCCATATTTCGCGCCGAATAAATCGATAGCTCCAGCTTGTCCGTAATTCTGGCCGAAGATGGCGGTATTCGCGCGAACGTCCGGAGGGAGACCGTTGTAGACTTGCGCGACAGTGGCCGTCATTTCTTCCCAGCCAAACTGGTCGGCAAAAAGTTGCGGCAGCGGCCCGAGTTTGTTCGTTTCAATCGCAGGAGGGGCGAGATGCAGCGCCTTCGTGTAGGCAATGTACTTCTCGGGCGGCAGAATTGGAATCGCGAGCGGCGCAAGGATGGCTGCGCTCGCAACCATCAATACTATCCATGCAATTTTCCATCGTAGCAGTCGAGGCCGGTTGAGCCAATCCTCCCAAGCAACTGCGCCGCCCGCGAACAATAGCGGGAACGCTGGAAAAAGGTAATAAACGCGAGGGCTGAGTGTGACGATCACCGCCGCGGTGAAGACCCAGGCCCATCCCAACGCGCGAAACAGCTTTCCAGATTTCGACCAAAAGAAGAACCAAAGCCCGGCCAGCCAGATCGGCAGCGTAAGCGGATGCATGAGGAGAATTTCCTGGCCGAAGAACGCGACTGGTCCGAGGCTGACATCGCGTCCGCTGTTACGGATATTTTTTTGTAATTCCAGGAATGGGAAATGATGGTGGAAATTCCAGATTAGGTTCGGCAAAAAAATCAGGGCCGCGATCGCGCCGCCGATCCACACCCAAGGGCTGGCAAGGACGCGACGTTGCGGAGTTAAAAGCAAGCCCAGAACAATACCTGCCCCGAAAATCAGCATTGAATATTTGTTTTCCAGACCTACGCCCGCTAGAAAGCCAAACCAAATCCACAATTTTTGGTTGCCGGTCCTTATTATCCGCACCAGCAGCCATGCACAACCCAACCAGAACAGGGGTTCAAATGCGTTCATGGAAAGAAAGTTGTCGACGGCTAGAAGGCCCGGCGCAACGAGAACCGAGAGCGCAGCAACGCCCTGGGCAAAACGGCTTCCACCGAGTTCACGAGCAATGAGGGCGGTGAGGGCTACCTCGCACGCTCCAGCCAAGGCAGGAAAAAGGCGAATCGCCGGGAGTGAATCGCCCAAGACCGACCGCGCGACCCACGTGATCAGCGCGATCAATGGTGGCTGGTCGACGTAACCCCAATCCAGGTGTCTACTACAAGCGAGATAATACAGCTCGTCGACGAAGTAACCGTAGTGCCGTCCAGCGTACAGGTGAATCAAAAACTTGCAAGCGGCGATGCCAATGATTAGTCCGGTCGCGGTGAGCGTAATCCTGTTCTGGCGGCCGGCGTCTTGAGTTGTCGTGAAGCCCATCACTGTCGAATCCAAGTTTACACGACTTTCTTAGGCCGCGAAAAAGCTCGGACGAATATGCCCGGTGAATTGTGGTTCGGCAGGAATCTGACCCAGTGCCGCGTCGTGGCGCGGCTTGCCGGGTTCGCGCGCAGCGGCTATCATCGTAATGCAATAATTCGCTGCGTAATTGCTGAGCAAATCTTTGTGATTCCGAATAAGGGAAAGGGAGTGCTATGTCGTCAACTGGTGGAGGACCGCAGAGGCCGGGAGGACCGCAAGGGCGCGGGCCTGGAAGCGTGCCGGGAGCTGTTGCTGGTCCGCCGAAATTGCCGATTGCGGGAGTGAAATATTTAGTGGCCGTGGCCAGCGGAAAGGGCGGCGTGGGTAAAACGACCGTTGCCGTGAATCTTGCGATCGCTCTGAATCGAATGGGCGCGCGCGTGGGATTGTTGGACGCCGATGTGTACGGGCCGAACGTACCATTAATGTTGGGCACTACCGAGGAACCGCGCGCGACGAGCGAGCGCACGATTTTGCCCGTTGATGCCTACGGACTGAAAATCATTTCGATGGGACTTCTTTCGCCGGGCGATAAGCCGATTATTTGGCGCGGGCCAATGCTACATAGCGTGATGCAACAATTCTTGCGCAGCGTGGAATGGGGCGAGCTGGATTATCTGGTGCTGGATTTGCCTCCGGGTACGGGCGACGTTCAGTTGACGCTGATTCAGACAGTGCCGCTTTCCGGTGCGGTTGTAGTTACGACGCCATCGACCGTTGCGCTAGCGGATGTGCGCAAGGCCATTGAAATGTTTCGCCAGGTAAATGTAGAAATTCTCGGTGTCGTAGAAAATATGAGCTCGTTTGTTTGCCCACACTGCAATGAGCATGTGGATGTTTTCGGTCACGGCGAAGGAAAGAAAACCGCCGACGCGTTTGGCGTGCCGCTGCTGGGCGAAATTGAAATTGATCCGCGAATTCGGATTGGCGGAGATACGGGAAAACCGGTGGCTTCGTTGGGAGAAAATGCGCCGGAGGCGAAGAGCATTTATGCGATGGCGCGGGCGGTGATGGCGCGTCTGGATGTTGCTGGGGCGAGCGCGCCGAGTGTGGAGATTTTGTAGAGGCATTCCCGGTTTTGATCGAAACTTGAGTTCAAGAACCGAACCGACCTTTGTTTTCAATCGGAATTCCTGGCTCGAACTTAATCTCGATCGACTTCGCAACGAGGTAACCAGCGAGACCATAGCACGGAGAGAGTTCCAGTCTGTATCCGGCGTCGTGTTTTTCGATTTGAAGTCCAAAAATTACATTTTGACCGCTGAAATCCGCGAGCTCCAGGTCGCTGATTTGTTCCAGCAGAAACAAAACAACGCAGTGCTTATCGATTTTGTAACCACCCGTCGCGTTCAGATCGGTGGTCATGTTCCAAGTATGTATGCGGACACAGGAAGTTCCCGCGCGATTCAGCTCTACGGACAAGATTTCCGCATCATGGAATGACGGCCAGCGACCGAACCATGCGGTGAGTGCGTCAGCCCCGACTAGGTCTTTGGAGTCTTCGGACATTGGCAAACGATATCATGAACGGGACTCCGATTCCTTGCGGCCCATGTAGGCGTGTGTTAGCGTTTCTGATTCGGCAAAGGAGCTCACGAAAAGATGATTCGGAGCTACAAAGGAAAACTGCCGCGGATTGCGGCGTCGGCATACATCGACGAAGCAGCGGTAATTATTGGTGACGTGGAAATCGGCGAAGATTCCAGCGTGTGGCCGTGCACGGTGATTCGCGGCGACGTCCACTGGATTAAGTTGGGCAAGCGCACGAATGTGCAGGATGGATGCGTGCTGCACGTGATGCGGGATGAGTGGCCGCTGGAATTGGGCGATAACGTCACGATCGGTCACGGCGTTATTTTGCATGGCTGCGTGATCGAATCGCGAGTGCTTGTTGGAATGGGCTGTACGATTATGAATGGTGCGCGGATTGGAACGGGCAGCATTATTGCGGCGGGAACGCTGATTCCAGAAGGCGCTGTTGTGCCGCCGGGAAGTTTGTTTATGGGGCATCCGGGGAAGTTGAGGAGAGAACTTTCGGAGAAGGATCAGGCGTCGGTTGATATGTATGCGCAGAGGTATGTCGAGTACAAAGAAACTTATCGAAACGAAGTGGGGAAATAATTTTGCCGGAGAAAGTACAAATTCGGGCGATTAAGGGCGTACGGGATATTTTGCCGCCGGAATCCGGACGATGGATTCGTGTCGAAGACGCCGCTCGAAAGGTCTTTGGCACGTACGGCTTCGGAGAAATCCGTTTGCCGGAATTTGAACGCGCTCGACTCTTCGAGCGTACTGTAGGAAATGACACTGACATCGTTACCAAGGAACTGTTCACTTGGATCGATTCTCCGAAAGCGAATCGTGCGCTTAAACACATCCGTGCCGAAGCGGGCAAGGATGCCGGAAAGGAAATTGACCCTCGCCTGCACATTGAAGAAGGCCTCCTAAGAGAGTTTGAGGACGGGGCCTTCGATAGTTTGCACGAACAAACAAGAGTTTGTTTGCGGCCCGAGGCTACCGCGAGCGTTGTTCGCGCTTACAT
Source organism: Candidatus Acidiferrales bacterium (assembly GCA_036513735.1). GTDB lineage: Bacteria > Acidobacteriota > Terriglobia > Acidiferrales > UBA7541 > DASTCZ01. Next base: position 12,568 of record DATBYL010000470.1, on the reverse strand, counting down.
CGAGCATGGCATGCACACGCTGCCCGGTGACGTGAAACTTTATTATATGGGGCCGATGTTCCGGCGCGAGCGTCCGCAGAAGGGGCGCTACCGCCAGTTTTATCAAATTGGCGCGGAAGTGCTGGGGCAGTCGGATGCGCCGGGAATTGACGCTGAATTAATTGAAATGCTGTTCGCATTTTTTGGACGCGTAGGATTGGAAGGATTGTCGCTCGATTTGAATTCGATTGGTTGCAAGGATTGCCGCGGAAAATATGTGGAAGTGCTGCGCGCGGAATTGGTGAAGGTAAAAGAGAAATTGGGCGCGGATAGTCAGCGGCGCATTGAGACGAATCCGCTGCGCGTGCTGGATTCAAAAGCGCCGGACGAGCAGGCGATTATCGAAACGCTACCGCGAATTTCGGATCATTTGTGTGAAGCGTGCAAAACACATTTCGCGGAAGTGCGGCGTCAGTTGGATTTGCGCGGCATCACTTACAATTTGAACTGGCGGCTGGTGCGCGGGCTGGACTATTACATGCGCACAACATTTGAAATTATCGCGCCGGGATTGGGCTCACAAAATGCTGTGTGCGGCGGCGGGCGATACGATGGACTCGTCGAATTGCTGGGCGGATTGCCGACGAAGGGAATTGGATTCGCGATTGGTGAAGATCGTCTGATGCTTTCTCTGGAAGCGGCAGGAAAACTTGCTGTCGAGCCGGCGGTGGACGCGTTCATTGTTTGGATGGGCGCGGCAACGCAGGCCACGGCGATTAAAATCGCTCAGCGATTGCGCGGCGCCGGAATTAAAGTGGAATTGCCGCCCGAAGAATTCAAATTCAAAAAGGCTCTGGGGCTGGCCGACAAGTTGGGCGCGCGATACGCGATCCTGATTGGTGAAAATGAAATCGCGGCAGGAAAATTTACGTTGAAACGCTTGGCGGACGCGGTGCAAACGAGCGTCACGGAAGTTGAACTAATCGAAGCACTGAAAGCGAATTGACGGGGAGCGGGAATTGATCGATCCACTCGGGAATTTGAAGCGTACAAATTATTGCGGCGAACTGCGCGGCGCGGACGATGGCCACGAAGTCGTGTTGATGGGCTGGGTGCACGGCCGGCGCGATCTGGGCAATTTAATTTTTATTGATTTGCGCGACCGCACGGGAATTGTCCAAATTGCTTTCAATAAGGAATTGCAGCCGGCGGCGCATGCGAAGGCTTCGGAAGTTCGTAGTGAGTATGTCGTCGCGGTGCGCGGGAAAGTGGTGAAGCGGCAGAAGGTGAATCCGGAATTGGGCACCGGCGAAATCGAAATTGTCGCGTCCGAGCTATACATTTTGAATACGTCGAAAACGCCGCCATTCCAGGTGGAAGACGTGGTGACGGCGAGCGAAGAAACGCGGCTGCGATATCGTTATTTGGATCTGCGAAGGCCGCGTCCGGCGCGGAATTTGGCGCTGCGTCACAAAATTATTTTCGAGATTCGCAAAGCGATGGACGAGCTAGGATTTTTGGAAATTGAAACACCGATGCTGACGCGCTCATCACCGGAAGGCGCGCGGGATTATTTGGTGCCGAGCCGCGTGCATCACGGACAGTTCTATGCGCTGCCGCAATCGCCGCAGCTTTTCAAACAGATATTAATGATCTCCGGGCTAGACCGGTATTTCCAGATTGTGAAGTGTTTTCGCGATGAGGATTTGCGCGCGGATCGTCAGCCGGAATTCACGCAGTTGGACGTGGAGATTTCATTCCCCACGCAGCAGACAGTTTTCGATGTGATTGAAAAGGTGATGTTGCGGGCGTGCGCAATTGCCGGAGTGAAAGTCACCGCGCCGTTCCGTCACATGCAATATCGCGACGCGATTCTGCGCTATGGTAGCGACAAGCCGGATTTGCGCTTCGGAATGGAATTGCACGATGTAACTTCATTCTTTGCTGGCGCGCGCGAAGTGATGCACCTCGAAGGAAATGTTTTCGCGCTGGTCGCTCCTGGCGCTGCTGCATTTTCGCGCAAGCAGCTGGATGAACTTACCGATAAAGGCAAAGCAATTGGCGCGCGCGGAGTTTACACCGCAAAGGTCGCGGCGGAAGGAATTACTTCTTCGCTGGAAAAAAACGTCGGCGCGGAAAATCTGAAGAAAATGGCCGAGGCCATTGGCGCGAAGCCCGGCGATCTAATTGTGGCCGTCGCGGCGAAGGAACAAATTCCCGGAACTGAAGCGGCGGCGCTGCTGGCCGGTCAACTGCGATTGTTCCTTGCCGAGAAACTTTCGCTGGTGCCAAAAGACCGCTGGGAATTTCTATGGCTCACCGGATTTCCGTTATTTGAATGGAGTGAAAACGAGAAATCCTGGCAGAGCGCGCAGCATCCGTTCACCGGGATTATTGATGAGGATCTGCCGAAGCTTGAAGATCCCGAACGGCGCGGCGAGATTCGTTCCAAGGGATATGATTTGGTGCTGAATGGAGTGGAGCTGGGCTCCGGGAGTATCCGGATTCACGAGCAGGAAATTCAATCGAGATTATTCCGAGCAATTGGATTAACGGACGAGCAGGCGCGTCAACGATTCGGATTTTTTCTGGACGCGCTGGCATACGGAACTCCTCCGCACGGCGGAATCGCGCTGGGACTCGATCGCGTCGTGATGCTGCTGGCGGGCGAAAAATCCATCCGCGAAGTAATTGCATTTCCGAAGACCACCGCCGCGCAGGATTTAATGGCGGAATCGCCGTCGGTGGTTGATGCCGGCCAATTAAATGATTTGGGAATCGCAATAAAGGGCGAATGAGCAGAATCAGAATATTGCCGGAAGCAGTGGCGAATCAAATCGCCGCGGGAGAAGTGATTGAGCGGCCTGCGTCGGTTGTGAAAGAGCTGCTGGAAAATTCGCTGGACGCCGGCGCGCGCAGCATTCGCATTGAAATTGAAGCGGGCGGTAAGCGGCTGATTCGTGTGATTGACGACGGCTGCGGCATGGCGCATGACGACGCGCTGCTGGCGTTTGAGCGTCACGCGACGAGCAAATTGCGCACCGCAAATGATTTGCTGAGCATTGCGACGCTCGGGTTTCGCGGGGAGGCGCTACCGACGATCGCCGCCGTTTCGCGATTGGTGCTGGAAACGCGCACGGCCGAAGAAGACCAGGGCACGCGAATCGAATTCGGCGCGGGAAAATTATTTGGAGTGAAACCGGCGGGAGTTCCGGCGGGTACGTCCATAAGCGTTTCGGATTTGTTTTATTCGGTGCCGGCGCGGCGAAAGTTTTTGAAGTCTGAGACGACTGAGCTTGGACATATTGCGTCGCTGGTGACACATTACGCGTTGGCGCATCCCGACCGTCAATTCGTGCTGAAAACTCCCACGCAGGAAATTCTGAATGTTTCGGCGGCGGCGATTCATTCAGCACCCGAAATCGCGAGCGAGGCAGAGAATGCGGATGGTGCCACAAAGCCGCAGCCGGGAATCGCCGGGCTTGCTGAACGTGTATATCAGTTGTTTGGCCGCCAAGCTCTGGAAGAATTATTTGAAATTCCGCCGACATCCGCGCCAGTTCGCGCCGCGATGACGGAGCCAGCGCTGGAAGAATCCGAACGCGCGTCAGTGATAACAATCTCAGGATTCGCGTCGCGTCCGCAAGTGCAGCGGCCGAATCGAAATGGGATTTATGTTTTCGTGAACCGGCGCTTGGTACGCGATAGAGTTTTGCTGCACGCGATTAGTGAAGCATATCGGAATATTCTGCCGCCTTCCGTGTTTCCGGCGGTGCTGCTGTTTGTGGATTTGCCGCACGAAGAAGTGGACGTGAACGTTCACCCATCAAAGATTGAGGTGCGTTTCCGCCATTCGCAATTCGTGCATGATTTTACGCGCGATGCGATCCGTCAGGCGCTTTCCCATGCGCGCCCGATCGCGAATTTTCCGGAAGCGTTTGGAATTCCAACCGCTCCCGCCGCAACAGCCGCCGGCGCGGCGGCAGGATTTGGATTCGGCCGCGGATTTGGTTCCGTGGAAAGTTTTCCGAACGGGCCCATTCCGACCGTGCCGGGAGTTCCTGCCGCAGTAATTCCGCCGATGACAACGGGATTTGATTCCGCAGCCGCGCCCGCAATTGCAGCTGGCGGAAATTCCGAAGGTGGATTCGAATTGACGGGCGTGCCGACGCGTCCCGAAGCGCAGCGATTGCGATTTGATAATGCGGAGGGAATTTCCTACGGCATCGGCTCCGGCCCTTTCTTTGAGAAATCCGGCGAGCACATTGCAGAACAATTTAAAGATGCCGCGGCCAACGGCCAGGGCAGCGAACACGCCGCAACCGCTGAGAGCCTCACCGATTTGAAGCCACTCGGCCAAGTGAACGCGAGTTTCATCGTCGCCGTGAACGGCGAAGGGCTTTGGATCATCGATCAGCATGTGGCCCACGAAAGAATATTATTTGAGCAGCATCTGAAAGCGCGGCGCGAAGGTCAGATGACCGGCCAACGCATGTTGATGCCGCACATTGTGGAACTTACTCCGCGGCAAGAAGTAATTTTCGCACAAATTTCGGATGAGCTTGCCGCGAACGGCTTCGAGGTTTCGCAAATGGGGCCGCGCAGCGTGGCGATTCAGGCTACGCCCGCCGGAATATCGGCCGGTGATGCCGAAAAATTATTGGTTGAAATTCTGGACGGGGTCGAGCGCGAAAATCAGGCCATCTCAATGGACTGGTTGCAATCGCGCATTGCCGCGACAACTTCCTGCCACGCGGCCATCAAAATAAATATGCCGTTGGACCAGCCGAAAATGGAATGGCTGCTAGCCGCGCTTGCCAAAACGGAAGCGCCGATGAGTTGCCCGCACGGACGTCCTGTGGTGCTGCGATATTCCGTTCGCGAAATTGAACGCGCTTTTCATCGAATTTAAATTTCATGGGTAAATTAATCATCGCGATTGACGGGCCGGTTGGCTCCGGAAAAAGCACCGTGGCGCGCGGCGTGGCCGAGCTGCTCGGATACACCTATCTCGATAGCGGCGCGATGTACCGTGCTCTCGCGCTGAAAGCAATTCGGCGCGGTGTTTCGCTAAGCGCTGCCGCGGAGCTGGAAAATCTAGCCCGCGAAACGCACATTGATCTGGAACGCGGCGCGGACGGACAAAAAGTTTTGCTCGACGCGGAAGAGGTTACGCAAGCGATTCGCACCACGGAAGTTTCGCAGGCGGCTTCACGTGTTGCGTTAATTCCCGGCGTGCGGCAACTTCTAGTGGACGAGCAGCGCCGCGCGGGCAGCCGTGGCGCGGTGGTGATGGAAGGCCGTGACATCGGCACAGTTGTTTTTCCACACGCGGAGCTGAAAATATTTCTCGATGCATCGGTAGAGATGCGCGCGGAGCGCCGCTGGCGCGAACATCAGCAAAAGGGCGATGGTCTTACGCTCGCGCAGGTTGTGGACGAAGTGCACGAACGTGATTTGCGGGATCGCTCGCGCGCCGCGTCTCCGCTAATAAGAGCGAAGGATGCCGTGCTCGTCGACAATACTGCGATGGACGCCATTGAAACGGCGCGGCTGATCGCGCAGCTCGCTCGCGAACGCGAATCCGCCTAAGAATATTTCACCCAAATATATTTGGAATTATTTAAGCGCCGAGAATTAAGCCTTGCAGCATTCTCCTTCGCAGAAAATCCTGAAGCGATTCTCCCATTAAGCAATCAGCAGTTACTGCCCCGGCCCGCCCGACATCGACGCCAAAAATTCCGCGTTGTTCTTCGTCTTGGAAAGTCTGCCGAGCAACAATTCCATCGCCTCAACCGGCGAAAGCGGGCTCAACACTTTACGCAAAACCCAAATGCGATTCAATTCGTCAGCAGGCAAAAGCAATTCGTCCTTGCGCGTACCGCTGCGATTGATGTCAATGCTGGGGAAAATGCGCTTATCAACGAGCCGGCGGTCCAAATTGATTTCCATGTTGCCGGTGCCTTTGAATTCTTCAAAGATAACGTCGTCCATGCGGCTTCCGGTATCGACGAGGGCGGTAGCCATGATGGTGAGCGATCCGCCTTCTTCGACGTTTCGCGCGGCGGCAAAGAATCGGCGTGGACGTTGCAAAGCGTTCGCGTCAATACCGCCGCTCAACACTTTGCCCGATGGCGGAGTGACGGCGTTATAAGCGCGGCCAAGACGCGTGACCGAGTCCAGCAGCACGACGACGTCGCGCTTGTGTTCAACGAGGCGCTTCGCTTTTTCCAAAACCATTTCAGCAACTTGAATGTGGCGCTGTGGCGGCTCGTCAAATGTGGAGCTGATCACTTCGCCCTTCACGGTGCGCTGCATGTCGGTAACTTCTTCGGGGCGTTCGTCAATCAGCAGCACAATCAGCGCAACTTCCGGATGATTTGTGGTCACAGAATTCGCGATGGATTGCAGCATCATCGTTTTTCCGGTGCGCGGCGGAGCGACGATTAGTCCGCGCTGGCCTTTGCCGATGGGGCAAAGCATGTCCAGCACGCGGCCCGTAAGATTTTCCTTTGTAGTTTCAAGGCGAATGCGGTTCTGCGGATAGAGCGGCGTCAGGTTATCGAAGAAAATTTTGTTGCGCGCTACTTCCGGATCTTCAAAATTTACCGCTTCCACTTTAATCAGCGCGAAATAGCGCTCGCCATCTTTCGGCGGACGAACCTGGCCTGAAACAGTGTCGCCGGTTCTCAGATCGAATTTGCGAATTTGCGAAGGCGAAACATAGATATCGTCGGGGCCCGGAAGATAGTTGTACTCGGGCGCGCGCAGGAAGCCGAAGCCGTCAGGCAGGCATTCCAATACTCCTTCCGAGAAAATCAGTCCGTTCTTTTCCGTCTGGCCGCGGAGGATCTGAAAGATCAGCTCCTGTTTGCGCATGCCGCTGGCGCCGGGAATGTCCAACTCTTTGGCGATTTTCGCCAGGTCGGTAACGCTTTTTTCTTTTAGTTCCGCAAGGCTAATGCTCATGTGTTTAGTTCCTTCAATTGTGCTTCTGGGCCTGAAATTTAAGGCCAAGGTTAGGATTTATTCCGGCGCCGGGGAGGTGAAACTCTAGGCATGCCGGGATCTTGCTGATTGTAATTGGGCCGACTTACTTGTTTTCCGCGCGACGCAGTGTGTATTCCCCATTCAATTTGCGCGCACGGTGGAAACTTTAATTGGTTAAACTTTGATCTTCCTTCACCGGAGGTTCAAATCCCGGCGCTACTTCCGGAACTACCGGAGGAATTGCTGAAAGCAGTGGCTGCTCAAGCGCGAACTGCAGCACTTCGTCCATACTTTCCACAAGATGTATCTTCATCACCGAAAGAATTTCCGCGGGGATGTCCGCCAGATCGCGTTCGTTCTGCTTCGGAATAATCAGTTCACGAATTCCGACACGATGCGCGGCAATCATTTTTTCTTTCAGTCCGCCGATCGGCAGAACTTTTCCGCGCAGCGTCACTTCGCCGGTCATGGCGATGTCGCAACGCGCGGGAATTCGAGTGAGCGCGCTAATCAGCGCCGTCGCAATTGTAATTCCCGCCGAAGGCCCGTCCTTCGGAATCGCGCCTTCGGGAACGTGCACGTGAATATCAATGTGACGGTAGAAATCCTTCGCCAGTCCAAACATCGCTGCGCGCGAACGCACATACGCCATGCCAGCTTGCGCGGATTCCTGCATCACGTCGCCAAGTTTTCCCGTGAGTGAAAGGCGTCCTTTGCCTTCCATGATGGTCGCTTCGGTGATGAGAACCTGTCCGCCAACTTCCGTCCATGCCAGGCCGACGGAAAGTCCAATTTCATTCTTCTTTTGTTCCCACAGTTCGCGGAACTTCATGATGCCCAGCGAATCCGAAATATTTGCCGGAGTAATTTCGGCTTTAATAAGTTCGCGGCCTTCTTTCACCACCCGGCGCGCCACTTTGCGGCAAACGTTTGCAATTTCGCGTTCCAAATTCCGCACGCCCGCTTCATGCGTGTAGTGGCGAATAATGTGCTTCAATGCATCGTCGCTGAACGTGATGTTTTCCGCGGTCAGTCCATTCGCTTCGCGCTGCTTTTTCACCAGGAAGCGCTTGGCAATTTCCAACTTTTCCATTTCCGTGTAGCCCGCCAGGCGAATCACTTCCATGCGGTCCTGCAGTGGCTGCGGAATGGTGTGCAACACGTTCGCGGTGCAGACGAACATCACTTGCGAAAGGTCGTATTCAACGTCGAGATAGTGATCGGTGAAGGCGTGGTTCAGTTCGGGGTCTAGAACTTCCATCAACGCCGCGGATGGATCGCCGCGGAAATCCGCCGACATTTTATCCACTTCATCCAGCACGAAAATCGGATTGATCGTGCCGGCCTTCTTCATCATCTGAATAATCTGGCCGGGCAGCGCGCCAATGTAGGTGCGGCGATGTCCACGAATTTCCGCCTCGTCGCGAACTCCACCCAATGACACGCGCACAAATCTGCGTCCCGTCGCTTTGCCAATCGAAGTAGCCAGCGAAGTTTTGCCAACGCCCGGAGGCCCCACGAAGCAGAGAATCGAACCTTTGGGATTTTTCACCAGTTGGCGGACGGCGAGGTATTCCAGGATGCGTTCTTTGATTTTTTCGAGGCCGTAATGATCTTTGTCGAGGATTTTTTCCGCGACGGCGATATCGCGGATCTCCTTCGATTTCTTTTTCCACGGCACAGCCAGCAGCCAGTCCAGATAATTCCGGCTCACGGTGGATTCCGCGGACATCGGCGGCATCATTTCCAATCGCTTCAATTCCTGTACGGCTTTCTCGTGCGCGTCCTTCTTCATTCCAGAAGAGTCAATCTTCTTGCGCAGCTCATCAATTTCGCTTTTTTCGCCGCGGCCCAATTCCTTCTGGATGGCCTTCATCTTTTCGTTCAGGTAATACTCTTTTTGCGCGCGCTCCATCTGGCGCTTTACGCGGGAATTAATGTTGCGCTCAACGTTCAGCTTTTCCAGCTCAACGTCCAGAATTTTTTCCAGTTGTTGCAGACGCTCGACGGAGTCAAACATTTCGAGCAATTCCTGCTTCTCTTCAAATGGCAAATTGACGTTCGCTGCAATCGCGTCGGCTACTCGGCCCGGATCGTCCGAACGCGCCGCGCCGACAACGGTGTCGTAATTCACGGCCTGCGAAAGTTTCACATACTGCTCGAAAAGCGCTGTGACGCGAGCCACCAATTGTTCCGTGGCCGGCGAAGGTTCAAATTTCGAGGGAATCACGCGCAGCGTAGCGCGGAAAAATCCTTCGTTCGTGGTGATGTCCACCACTTTCGCGCGTTCAATCCCTTCCACCAGCACGCGAATGTTTCCTTCGGGCAGTTTCACACTCTGCACGATGTTTGCAATTGTTCCGACCGTGTAAATATCTTCCGGTTTCGGATCGTCAATGCTGGCGTCCAGTTGCGTGGCGAGGAAAATTCGCTTGTCGCCTGCGATAGCTTCTTCCAGCGCGCGCACCGAGCCTTCGCGTCCAACAATAAACGGGCTCATCTGCTGAGGGAAGATAACCAGTTCGCGCACCGGCATCATAGGTACGCGCTTTTGATCGTTCTTTTCCCGGAGAAACGAGGATTCTTGATTTGGCAATGGGGTCCCTTAGATAGTTTTCTAGCCGGCTTTTTCCAGCAGGCTCCAATTAATTTCCCGGCCGCGCACCATATCAGCCGTCACCACAAAATCACGCACTCTGCGCTGGGCGGGCAGGTTGTACATCAGGTCGAGCATTAAATCTTCCAGAATCATACGCAGGCCGCGCGCGCCCACTTTGCGTTGCAGCGCAAGTTCGGCGATTGTTTCCAGGGCATCGTCGTTGAATTTGAGCTTAACATTTTCAAACTCAAATAGGCGCTGATATTGGCGCACCAACGCATTTTTCGGCTCGGTCAAAATTCGCATCAGCGCGGACTTGTCCAGGTCACTCAAAACTCCAACGACCGCCAGACGTCCCACAAATTCCGGAATCAATCCGTAGCGAATCAGGTCGGTTGGCTGCGCCTGCTCTAGTAATTCGATGTTGCGCTTGCTGGTTGTGGTTGGCTGCGCGTCCGTATGGAAGCCCAAGGATTTCTGCCCGATACGCCGCTCGACAACCTTTTCCAGCCCAACGAAAGCGCCGCCGCAAATAAACAGAATGTTTGTCGTATCCACCGGCGTAAATTCCTGGTGCGGATGCTTGCGTCCGCCCTGCGGAGGAACGTTTGCGATGGTGCCTTCCAAAATTTTCAGCAGCGCTTGCTGCACGCCTTCGCCGGAAACATCACGCGTGATCGAAGGGTTCTCATCCTTCTTGGAAATTTTATCGATCTCGTCGATGTAGATTATGCCTTGCTGCGCTTTGGTCACGTCGCCATCGGCAGCTTGCAGCAATTTCAAAATAATATTTTCGACGTCCTCGCCAACGTAGCCCGCTTCGGTCAGCGTCGTCGCGTCAACAATCGCGAAAGGCACATCCAGCATGCGCGACAATGTTTGCGCAAGAAGCGTCTTTCCGGTTCCCGTCGGCCCAATCAGCAAAATGTTGGACTTGGTCAGCTCAACTTCTCCGGGCTGGCGGTTCAGGAAAATTCGCTTGTAATGATTGTAAACGGCTACAGCCAACTTCTTCTTCGTCTTGTCCTGGCCGATTACGTACTGGTCCAGGAAGCTCTTGATCTCCGGCGGCCGCGGCAGGCGGCGATTCGCTGGCGGAGTCTGCTCGCGCTTTTCTTCGTCCAGAATTTGCTGGCAAACGGTGACGCACTCATTGCAGACAAACGCGCGCGGATAGTCGGAAGGCGAGCTGATGAGCTTCTCGACTTGCTCCTGCGTTTTATGGCAGAAGGAACAGCGTAGCGGTTCTTCGTTTCCTATTTTTCTCACTGGTGTTTTGGCCTCGGGCTGCGCTCCCCCTTGGTTGAACCAGGGCGCCGCCGCTTTCCAACTTCATTCTAGGCCGAAACTTCCCCTGCTTGATTTGCGCGCATCATCTTTGCTACTAACTGTTTCGCACGCTTCAGCGCTGTTGAATTTCCCAACGCCGCCTAACTTCTTACCGATGCTTCGTAATAATCTCGTCGATCAATCCGTACTCCTTCGCCTGCGCCGCGGACATAATGAAATCCCGCTCCACGTCCTTCTCCAGTGTAGCAAGGTCGTGATGGCTGTGCTTGGCCATCAGCTCGTTGATTGAAGTCCGCATGCGGATAATTTCCTTCGCATGAATATCAATGTCGGTGGCTTGGCCAGAAAGTCCGGACATCCACGGCTGGTGAATCAGAATCCGAGCGTTCGGCAACGCGAAGCGCTTTTTCTCGGCGCCCGCCGTCAGCAGCAGCGCGGCAATCGAGGCAGCCTGTCCGACGCAAATCGTCACCACGTTCGGACGCACGAACTGCATCGTGTCATAAATCGCCATGCCCGCCGTGATCGAGCCGCCCGGGGAATTAATGTACACGGAGATATCCTTCTCCGGATCCTCGGCTTCCAGAAACAGAAGCTGGGCGGTCACCAGATTGGCCACGTGGTCGTCAATCGGCGTGCCGATAAAAATAATATTGTCCTTCAGCAAGCGCGAATAAATGTCATAGGCGCGCTCGCCTCGGTTGGTCTGTTCGACCACCATCGGTACAAGAGTCGTCGCGTAGGGTGTCGGATCGTCGTAGTTTTTCATGGAATGTTGTGTGAAAGCGTTGATGGCCCCGTCCGTTTATTTAGTGCCTTCGGATTTCGCGGAGACCTGGATGCGGGCGTTTTGGCGAAGCCACTCAAGAGTTTTTTCGCTCCGCAGCTTCGATTTCATCCTATCCAGCACCCCATCCTTTGTCAAGCGAGCCCGAACTACTGTTGCCGATTCGCCACCATGTTCCGCCAGGTGGTTGATCTCTTTATCGACGTCCGCTTCGTCCGCTTCAATCTTTTCCGCGGTGGAAATCCGATCCAGAATCAATTCCGCCTTCACATCTTCCACGGCACGGTCCTTTTGCCGTGCGCGCATCGCAACCCAGTCCACATTTACCGCGCGTGGGTCCACGCCTTGCTGCGCCAGCGAACGAACGGCGCGTTCAAGCCGGGCATCCATTTGATGTTCCACCAGCGCTTCCGGTACAGGGAATTCGTTTTTGGCCACGAGGTAGGCCAAAATCTTTTCGCGCGTCATTTCGTTGATCTTGTGCTCGCGTCCGGCAATCAATTGTTCTTTGATTTTCGTGCGCAGATCGGCAAGAGTCGTCGAATCGCTCACGTCCTTGGCGAAATCGTCATTCAGCTCCGGCAATTTCTTTTCTTTGATGGCCGTCACGTCTGCAACGTAAGAATACGTCTTGCCCGCCAGGTTCGGATCGCCGTAATCGGCCTTGTATTCGATATCAAACTTGCGTTGCTCGCCGGTTTTCGCGCCGCGCAGATTCTCGTTAAAAGTCTCCAGCGTTTCTTCCGCGCCGATGTGACACATCACATTTTCAGCCTTCAGCGGTTCGCCGCCTCCAGACGGGATTCCCACCAACTTCAGTTGCGCGTAATCGCCGTCCTTCACCGCGCGATCCTCAACGGGGACATACGTCGCCGCGCGTTCGCGCATTTCGGTGAGCGTCTTCTCTACATCATCATCGCTAA
>DATBYL010000469.1:0-3206 GCA_036513735.1 Candidatus Acidiferrales bacterium | reverse complement strand
GAATCAGTGGGGGCTGGTTGGTTCGTGGAATGTGAGCGAGGAACATGCGTCGCTGGTGACCGCGCCGGGGAAAGTTATTTTCCGATTTCACGCGCGCGATTTGCATTTGGTTTTGGGGCCGGGAAAAAATGGACAGCCGGTGAAATTCCGGGTGCGAATTGACGGCACGGCTCCCGGTGAAGATCGCGGCGCGGATACGGACGCGGATGGCAATGGGATCGTGAAAGAATATCGGCTGTATCAACTTGTGCGGCAAAAAGGGAAAGTGGAAGACCGCACGTTTGAAATTGAATTTCTGGATCCCGGCGTGCAAGTTTTTGCTTTCACCTTCGGATAGGATCGAAAACAGGAGCACGATGAAATTTCGCCGCCAATTTGGAATTCCGGTTCTGTTCGCGATTTTGCTGTGCTCTGCGTCGCAAGCTTTTGCGCAAGAATACAAGGTTGAATGGTCGGATGCGACGGCACCGGCGGAGCTTTCCGACGCGGCGCGCGCAGGATTTCCCCCCAAAGCGCTACGTGTTAGCGGTCCGACTGGGTTGATTTGCGAAATTTGGCTGCGAAAGACTGCAATTAATTTGCAGGCTCCGGTTGAGAATGCAGACGCGAAATTTAGCGGGATTCCGCAAGGCACGCTTGTCGCCGCGATTCGATTTCCATCCGACGTGAAAGATTATCGCCGGCAAAGTGTGAAGGCGGGCGTCTATACATTGCGCTATGCGCTTTCGCCGGTGAGCGCAAATCATCAGGGTGTGGCGCCGCATCGGGATTTTTTATTGGCGATACCCGCCGCGGTGGATCAGGATCCGGCCGTTGTAACCGCGATACAAGCGATCGATTTATCGAAGCGGTCGACGACTACAAACCATCCGTCAGTTTGGTGTTTGATGCCGGGTGATGTCGAGGGTGCATCGGGACCACCAGCTTCTGTGACCCACGATACCGAAAATAACTTCTGGATCGTGAACTTTGACGAGCCGCTGTATAGTGCCAGCACCCATGTGGGTGGATTACTTCGTATGGGTCTTGTCGTAAATGGTTTCGGACCGGAGGTTTAGATTTATTTCGCAACGCGCGCTGCCTATCGGGAAATTTATTTAACTTATGTACGTCTGCCCCTATTGCGATATTGAAATCAACACTTCAACGGAAATCTGCCCGCACTGCGGAGCGGATCTTTCCGCGGCGGGCCAGTCTGCCACGCCGACGCCGCCGAAATCTCTGCGATCGATATTGATTCGCTGGGGAATTTTGCTCGGAATTATCGGGATCTGCTTGTGGGGATTTTTGTTGTACGTGATGCCCTCGCAGCACGGCGACGCAGCGCGTGAAGCTGAAGCAAAAGTTGCCAGCGCGCTGAGCCAATTGCATGCGGAGCTGACGTCTTACGCAGCGGCGCAGCCGGGTGGATCATTTCCGAATTCGCTTGAGCCGCTGGGAAATCCGGCGCGCGACGCTTTGCAATTCGCGCAAGGCGAAGGCTATCAAATTCAATATACGCCGGCGCAGCCGGGCGAAGACGGCACGATTCGCAGTTATGTTTTGCAGGCGCGGCCCGGAAATTTCGGGTACCGAAGTTTCTATACCGATGAGAGCGGGCAACTTCACGTGACACGAGAAAATCGCGCGGCTACTTCGCAAGACCCTCCGTTATAGCGGCGGCTCCGCAAGCGGAAAATGATATACTGATGCGCGGTAAGCCCGAACATTCAACGAACGTCGGCCAGCTTATTTTTCACGGAGAGGTGCTGGAGTGGCCGAACAGGGCTGACTGCTAATCAGTTTCACCCCAAAAGGGTGACCGGGGTTCGAATCCCCGCCTCTCCGCCACGCAATTCCATTTTTTTCTCTTGATTCCACGACGCCTGTAATTTATTAATTTCCGCGTGAATTCAGTGAACGTCGCGCACGCATATTAGATCGAGTTGTGCTCGGCGGTTCGACAAGTTCGAGAAACAATGTTTCGAGTTCTCCCCTTGAATCATTTCCGCAGGGTTCATCGTTTCACAGTATGAAACGCGCCGAAGATTAAACATCCTTGAGCGGAATCGCCCGCATGGACTGACGTGTGATTTTCGCCAATGTTCTCGCGCAAACGACGCGCGTCACGGGATTTTTGTAGTGGCCAGCGGCGTTTCACAATGTGGGAATGCCTTTCACATCGCGAATTTTCCTCTTGACTTGTGTTTACACAGGTGAATAATGCACTTCGCAATTATTGGGGTCTGGCCGCTGTCAGGCTTTGAGACGTTGCGTTTTTAGGGGCGATGTATCGGGTATGAGGACAGAAGTCTGTCCTTTTCATATTCCTCATACCTTCATATCCGGAGGCTTCCATGCCGCGATCCGCCCCTGCCGTGCGATTCGTATTTTTTCTTCCCGCCATTTTTTTAATTTTCTCGCTCACTGCCTCGGCGCAGCAAACTCCTCTGCCAATGCCGTTCACGATGTCGACGGTCGCCGGCACTTCGCCGATGACGCCCGTGGCAGGCACGCCGTGTCCGACGCTGAACGCAATTACGGGAGCAGTGTCGACGGACGCATTCGGCGATGGCTGCCTTGCAGTGAACGGAATTTTCGGCGCGGCTGCGCGCGGCGGAGTGCAGGTGGACGCGTTCGGAAACATATTTGTAGCTGACGACGTGAATTCGATCATTCACGTAATCAATCCCACCACAGGAATTATGACGGTGCTGGCCGGCGGCGCGTCGGCGGTCTGCGCGCAGTCAACCGGCGTGGGTGTGAGCGGCGCCGTGGATACAGCGGGCGATGGTTGCCTTGCGGCGACGCAGACGAAAACTTCCGGACAGCGCGGAATCGGAATTGATCCGTATGGAAATATTTTGCTCGCGGGATTCAGCGACAACTTAGTTCACATCGTGTGCCGCACCACTTCGCCGTTGTGCACGTCCGGGCAAATCGGAATGATGAGGCTGGTTGCGGGTTGTGTGAAGAATGCGGGCACCAGTGGAACGGGCGGAGTTGGTCTGGACAACGTGCAAGCGGCGCAAACATTTGTGACGGCTGCTTGCACCACTGCGAATGGAGAAGTGGACGCGCCGCGCGGAGTTACCGCGGACATGTACGGCAACGTTTACTTCGCGGATACGACGAGTTCGCGGACGCGCGTGGTCGTTGGGCCGCTGACATCGAATTTTTTCGCGGGGAATAATCCGAATTACGCGGCGCTCGGAACTTTCTACGCG
>DATBYL010000468.1:0-3020 GCA_036513735.1 Candidatus Acidiferrales bacterium | reverse complement strand
AAAAGCGTTTCTAATATCAAGGAAGTAAAAGCGCGCGACGGAATTGTGATTGCGATTGTCAGCACCGGCGATCAGTTGGCGCGGGAAGCATCGGATCACGTGATTGAAATTCCGATGGCGCCGGAATTGTTCGCGCCAATTCTGGAAATTATTCCGCTTCAACTGATGGCCTATCACATTGCAGTGCGCCGCGGATGTGATGTGGATCAGCCGCGCAATTTGGCGAAGTCTGTGACTGTCGAATAGCGCGCCAACAAATCTTGCTGTTGCTTTTTCGCGTAACTCACTATAAGAATACTGGCCGCATGAAGACTCCCTTCCCTATTTGGCGCGGAAGTTTGTTCGTGATCAGCACGATGCTGATTGGAAGCGCGCTGCTCATCGCTCGTCCCGGGCAATCTGGAAAAACTTACACTTTGTCCGGCGTAACTATCTCCGGCGCAAAGCGATTCACGCAAGCGCAGCTCATCTCCGCCAGCGGACTGAAAAAAGGTCAGCAAATTGATTTGCCCGGAATTGACGCCGCCGCCGATCGCCTTTTCAAATCGGGCGCGCTGGCAAATATCAGCTACACCTATCGCACTTCGGCTGCGGGAATCGAAGTGCAGTTCAAGCTGGCGGAAGCGGCGAAGTTCGTGCCGTGCACGTACGACAATTTTGTCTGGTTCACCGACGAAGAACTAATCGCGGCCGCGCGGAAAGAAGTTCCTCTCTTCGATGGTTCACTGCCAATTGGTGGCGAGCTTCCGAATCAAGTTTCCGAATCGCTCGAACATTTTCTGCAGGAGCATTCGATCAAGGGAAGCGTCAGCGCTACGATCAGTGGCTCGATGGGAGGGCCGGTTAACAGTTATGATCTACGCGTGTTCGATATTTCCATTCCGGTGAAATCTGTCACCGTGAAGGGCGGTCCGCTCACGCAGGAATCTCTGGCAAAAGCGATTCACTTGATTTCACTTTCGGATTATTCGCGTTCCGTCGCGCGCGGAGTTGGACAATCTGGACTGACCGAGGCGTATCAGGATGAAGGGTATCTGCAAGCGAAATTTTCCGATCCGCAAGTAATGATGAAAGATCCGCAGGGTCACGACGCGACGCTCGGCGTCACGCTGATCTACGACGTAATTCCCGGCCCGCAATTTCGTTCGACCGGAGTTACATGGAGCGGCAACCAGGCGCTGTCGGAATCGGATTTGTCGAAATTGATGGAAGTGAAACCGGGCGACATCGCCAGTCGAGAGAAGTTCAACTTTTCATGGGCAGACGTGCGGGGACGCTACGGCAAGGATGGCTACCTGGCAGCGCACGTTGAAACCACGCCTGAATTCGACGCTGCGAAGGCCGAGGTGCACTATCAAGCGAAAATTTCCGAAGGCGCTCAATATCACATGGGGATTTTCACGGCCACGGGCGTGACAGAAATTCTGGCGAACAAATTAAAGGGCGTGTGGCGATTACGGCCTGGGCAAGTCTACGACGCATCTTACGAAAATACCTACGTTCGGCAGGATATGGGAGAAGTAATGCGGCCGAGCGCGACGTCGCGCTTCACCGTTAACGTGAATCGCAAAATAAATTCGGAAACGCATGTGGTCGACGTCGAATTGGAAATCAAGTGAACCGTGTTACCGCCTTCAAATGCTAAACTCCCCTGAAACATGGGCCGGAAATCTCGTACAATGGAATTCATGAAAGGCAACCGATTGCGCACCATTCGGTTTCATACAGGTATGACCTTCCGAAAGATCCTGATCATCGCGGCAGCGGCGGTGTGCGCGTTTGCAGTGCGCGCGCAGACGCAAGCTCCTCCAGCAACAGCAAAAATTGCGTCCATTGAAGTGAGCGGCTCGAAAAAATTTACGAACGCTCAAGTGGCGCTGGCTAGCGGATTGAAAGTCGGCGACGTGGTCGGCAAGGAAGAATTGCAGGCGGCGGCCAATCGGCTGGCAGCGACCGGAAATTTTGGCGGAGTCAGTTATCGTTTCACTACGGACGCCGCCGGAATTCACCTGACCTTTGAAGTTGAAGAATCCGCGGGCGTGCCGGTCATCTTTGATAATTTTCCGTGGTTTAAGGATGGAGAACTTGTAGCAGCGTTGCAGCAGAAACTCGGATCATTCGATGGCACGGCGCCGCAACAAGGAGCGCAATTGGATGCCATCGCGGATGCGCTGGTGAATATTCTTCCGACCCACGGAATTCACGGCCGCGTTTCGCACACGCTCGTGGAATGGCCCGACGGCGGCCAAGTGATGCAATTTAGCGTGGCAGAAAATCCGGTGATTGTGCAGGCCGTGGACTTCTCCGATCCGCTCGCCGCGAAATCTCTGCAAGTCACTGCGCAACTTTCCGAGGTGGTTGGCCATCCGTATTCAAGACTTACGATGGCGCTCTATGCGTATGAGGAAGTTCGCGCAGCGTATCTTGGCGCAGGATATTTGAAAGTTTCTTTTCCCACGCCCACAGCAACTCTTGTCGCTTCCACGAGTGGTGGCCATGCGGACTCGGTGCGCATCACGCAACCTATCAATCTCGGGCCGCTTTACCATTTCGGCGGAATCAATTGGACGGGAAATAGCGCGTACAGCACAACTTCGCTGAATAGTATGGTTCCGTTTTCGGCGGGCGTTGTGGTTGACGGAAATAAAATTCAAGGCACATGGAACGCGATCGCGCGGTCATACGGGCACATCGGCTACATGGAAGCGCTGCTTGATCCGACGGCTGCGCTGGACGATGCGGCAGAAAAAGTTAGCTATCGAGTGGAAGTAAAAGAAGGCCCGCAATACAAAATGGGACAATTAATTATTAGCGGACTTTCGCTTGATGGCGAAAAGAAATTACGCGCGGCGTGGACCCTCGCGGCAGGAACAGTTTTCGATCAAACTTATTTTGACGACTTCATCACGAAAATTGCCAAACCGACACCGGCGATTTATGGAACCATTCCCGTCCACTATGAAAAGATCGGGCAATTGCTGCGGCGCGACGAGGACAAACATACGGTTGATGTGCTGATT
>DATBYL010000467.1:0-12177 GCA_036513735.1 Candidatus Acidiferrales bacterium | reverse complement strand
CGAATCCGCTGCTTCGCGAGCCGCTGAAGCCGGAGCACATTAAAAATCGGTTGCTCGGCCACTGGGGATCCGACCCGGGCCAATCATTAATATGGGTGCACATGAACCGGCTGATCCGGAAATATGATTTGGACGTGATTTATATCGCCGGGCCCGGTCACGGCGCGCCGGCCACTCTCGCGAATTCCTATTTGGAAGGCCACTACTCTGAAATCTATCCGGATAAGAGCCGTGACGAAGCGGGCCTGCTGAAATTCTTCAAACAGTTTTCATTTCCGGGCGGAATCGGCTCGCACTGCACACCGGAAACTCCGGGCTCGATTCACGAAGGCGGCGAACTGGGCTATTCACTTTCGCACGGATTCGGCGCGGCGTTTGATAATCCGAATTTGATTGTCACAGTGATGGTTGGTGATGGCGAATCAGAAACCGGGCCGCTCGCAACTTCCTGGCATTCCAATAAATTTTTGGATCCGATTCACGATGGCGCAGTGTTGCCCGTGCTGCATTTGAATGGATACAAAATCGCGAATCCCACAATCCTCGCGCGCATTCCGCACGAGGAATTGGAATCACTTCTGATTGGCTACGGCTACAAACCATATTTCGTCGAAGGCGACGATCCGCTCGTGATGCATCAAAAAATTGCCGCAACACTTGAGCAATGTGTTTTGGAAATTCGCGCGCTCCAAAAACAGGCGCGATCAACTGGAAACGCCACGCGTCCTCGTTGGCCGATGATCGTTCTGCGTTCGCCAAAAGGGTGGACGTGTCCGAAGACACTCGATGGCCATCGTTTGGAAGATTCGTGGCGCGCGCATCAGGTGCCGATTGACGACCCAGTTAAAAATCCTGCCCACCTAAAAATTGTTGAAGACTGGCTGCACAGCTACAAAGCCGAAGAATTATTCGACGCGAACGGAACGTTCATTCCGGAATTACAGGCGCTCGCGCCTTCGGGTGATCGGCGAATTTCCGCGAACCCGCACGCGAATGGCGGACTGCTTCGGAAAGATCTCGAGCTGCCCGATTTCCGTGACTACGCATTTAAGACGGCTAAACCGGCGGAAGAATACGCTCGTCCAACCGAAATACTGGCGGTTTTTCTTGCGGAAGTGATGCGCCGCAACATGAATTCGTTCCGCGTGTTCGGTCCGGACGAAACCGCATCGAATCGGCTCGAGGGGATTTACAAGGCGTCGAAAAAAACTTGGAACGCCCAATTCAGGCCGGAAGATGCCGACGGCGGCGAGCTGGATATTTCCGGCCGCGTAATGGAAATGCTCAGCGAACATAATCTGGAGGGCTGGTTCGAGGGTTACGTCTTGACGGGCCGCCACGGATTTTTTTCGACGTATGAGGCTTTCGTTCATGTGATTGATTCCATGTTCAATCAACACGCGAAATGGCTGGAGAAAGCCAAAAACGAACTGGATTGGCGCGCGCCGGTCCCATCTTTGAATCTTTTGATCACGTCGCTTGTTTGGCGGCAGGATCACAACGGCTTCACGCATCAAGATCCGGGATTCCTTGATGTGGTCACGAATAAAAGCGCCGATGTGGTTCGCATTTATTTGCCGCCCGACGCGAATTGTTTGCTCAGCGTAACGGATCATTGTTTGCGTTCGCGCGATTACGTCAACGTAATCGTCGCCGATAAACAGGAACACCTTCAGTACCTGACCATGGAAGAGGCTGTGAATCATTGCACGAAAGGCATTGGCATTTGGGATTGGGCTTCGACCGATGACTGTAAAGATCCCGACGTGGTGATGGCCTGCGCCGGCGATATTCCGACGATGGAAGCCGTAGCGGCGGTTTCGATTCTGAAAAAGAATTTTTCCGATTTGAAAATCCGATTTGTCAATGTCGTGGATCTTTTCCGTCTGCAGCCACAATCCGAACATCCGCACGGGCTTCCCGACCGCGATTTCGATTCCCTTTTCACAACGAACAAGCCGGTAATTTTTAATTTCCACGCTTATCCCGCGCTGATTCACAAGCTCACCTACCGCCGCACAAATCACGACAACTTTCACGTTCGCGGCTACAAAGAAAAAGGAAGCATCAATACCCCGCTCGAACTGGCCATCTTGAATCAGATCGACCGCTTCGATCTGGCGATTGACGTGATCGACCGCGTGCCGCGTCTGCAATCCATCGGCGCACATGTGAAAGAGATGCTGAAAGATCAAATCATCGAGAGCATTCAATACGCGCACACCGAAGGAATTGATAAAGAAGAAATGCGTAAGTGGAAATGGCCGGAATAGGGCGCGTGGAAAAGTTGGAAGACAAAAACGATTTCATTTTGGCGCTCAATAGCGGATCGTCGTCGCTGAAATTCGGCGTGTATACGCACGGCGCAAACGATGAAGAAGCTCTGCTGACGGGAAGCGCGGACGGAATCGGGCGCGATACCGGCACGCTGAAAATATTGTCGCGCGACGGGAATCCGCTCGTCACACGCGAAAACACTTCCGAATCGCAGAGCGATGCGCTGGCAACTCTCGCGAAAGAAATTCAGCAGTACATTCATGGTGCGCCGGTAGCCGTTGGTCATCGAATTGTACACGGCGGACCAAATCTCATTACGCATCAGCTGATCACGCCGCAACTTTTGGACGAGCTGCGTGCGGCAACACATTTTGCGCCGCTACATATTCCGCAGGCGCTTGCACTGATCGCCTCAGCGCAAAAAAACTTTCCGCGCTCCGCGCAATTTGCGTGTTTCGATGATGCATTCCATCAGACGATGCCCGAGATTGCATCGCATCTTCCAATTGCGCAGCGATATTTTGACGCTGGAATTCGCCGCTACGGATTTCACGGACTCTCTTACGAGTCGCTCGTGCATCATTTCGGCGCGAAACTTCCTGCGCGCGCGATCTTCGCTCATCTCGGAAATGGAGCGAGCCTCTGCGCAGTTCTCAACGGAAAATCAATTGACACAACGATGGGGCTAACTCCCACCGGAGGAATTCCGATGGGCACGCGCTCCGGCGATCTTGATCCCGGCGTGTTGCTCTATCTTCTGCGCAATGAAAAATTGAACGCCGATCAGTTTGAAGATTTGCTGAATCACCAAAGCGGACTCTTCGCGCTTTCCAACGGGGAAAGCGATGTGAAGGCGCTGGGTGATCGCGTCAATAAAAATGACGCACGCGCGAAATTCGCGCTCGACGCTTTCGCTGCGGCGATTCGTAAAACAATCGGCGCTTACACTGCGCTTCTGGGCGGCGTGGACTTGCTCGTCTTCACCGGCGGAATCGGCGAGCACAGCGATTACGTTCGCAACGCGGCTGCTGGCGGCCTCGAATTCCTCGGACTCACTCCGAATAAAATTCAGGTTGTGCCCGCGCAGGAGGAACTACAAATTGCACGGCACTCCCGCCAATTACTGCCGACCCTTTAGAGCGGCTTCGATCCGCGCAGCAAATGAATCAGCAGAAAAATAAACGCGAATAGTAGAAGCAGATGTATCAACATTCCAGCGACGTGGAACATCACGAAAGCGCCTATCCACACAAACACCAGCACGATAGCTAGCACCAAAAAAATTCCGAACCTCATCCGCCCTCCGCTTAGCTCTTACGCTCGACTCGTGTAATTGGATGTCCGTGAGCGCGAAGCCGTCGCACTGTGTGCTGCATCAAAACGGCATGACGCTCGGTTACACACGCCAAAGCGAGGGAGATATCTGATGAAGGCTTTCGTCCTCATATGCGGTTTAATTTTTATGTTCGCGAGTCCGGCACTTATGTCCGGTCAGTCAGCGGCAGGACAGAGCGGCGCGCCAGCTGCAAATGCGCCAGCTTCCGTGCCGGTAAAGTTGCAAATGCGAAACGTGGATTTTCACTTCACCGATCACATTGTCGCCCACATTGCAGCGCTCGATGGAACTATGTCCCCAATCGGCGGCACCATGCCGATATTCGACGACAAGAATTCTTTCGGACTGGACGTTGATTCCGCGGACATTACGATCACGATGGCCGCGCTTGCCAGCGACATGAATGAATTCGTGTTCGCCGTTCCCGGTTCGCCGATTAAAGATCTGAAGATAAAAACTGATGACGGCAAACTTTCCTTGTCGGGCGTTCTCAAGAAAAAAGGGGAAGTGCCTTTTGAAATCACCAGCTCCGTTTCACTGACGCCGGAAGGCACGATCCGTTTGCACACGGAAAAAGTGAGGGCGCTCCATCTTCCGGTAAAAGGATTGATGGATTTGCTTGGTCTGGACACGGCGGACCTAATTAATACGAAGAGAATTCCCGGCGTCGCCACGGATAAAGACGATCTGATTCTGGATCCGCAAAAAATTTTTCCGCCTCCGGAATTACGCGGGCATGTGATCGCGGTCCGCGTGATTGATAGCGCGATGGTTCTTACGTTCGGAACTCCCGGCCAGCCCGCGCAGCATCTACGTGCAACCAATGTTTGCGGCGGACGGAATTTCCTTTCCTTCCGTGGCGGACCAATCCGCTTCGGTAAATTGGAAATGGATCAATCCGATATGGAGCTTTCCAACATTGGCACCGCTGCATCCTTCGATTTCTCGCTGGACGGATACAAGGATCAACTTGTGGCGGGATATTCCAAGGTAACTCAGCGCGGAGGTTTGTGCGTTCACATGCCGGAATATTACGCGATAAAACGTCCGGCAGCTGGAGGCGTCAGCGCCGAAACGAAGAAATAACGTGCAGGCCGGAAAAATGCGCCATGAATGTTGTGGCAAGAGCCACGACATTCATGGACGCGGAAATAATTCGTGCGCGGTTCTAAACCGGACGTCGTGTTAATCGTGATGTTCGTGACGCCAATTCCAATAGGCGCGCTGTTGGGCGCGGCTGGTACGGCGGAATTCAACGTTGTAGTCGTTATGGTCGTGGCGATACGTTTCGTAGTAGCGAGCTTCGCTGTCGTCCCAGTTGTGATAGTCATGATGATCGCGATCGTAAAAACGCACGACGACTTGCGGCGTCGCGCTGACTTTCGGCGCCAGCGGAGCTACGAGTGCCGCCGACAGAAATATTGCGGCAATAAAGAGTCCCTTTCGATTCATTAAATCTCCTTTAAGCCCGGCTTCTTTTCTTCGTTACCCGACTTGCATTTAGCTTGCGTCAGCGAGCGCGGCGAAAACTGTGCTCAATTGCTCATTTAAGTTTTGACCCGTTACTATTTCGCGCAGGGAGCAGCCGAGGAATTGTCGAGGCTAAAACGAATCGCACCATGAATTTCCTGCGGAATCCGCGAGAAATTCATGGTGCGAAATAATTTGTTGAAGAGAAGAAAAAAGTTAGTTGTGGTCTGGATGTTCGTGACGCCAGTTCCAGTACGCGGATTGCTGAGCGCGCGTGTTCTTGCCGAAGGTGACGTTGAAGTCGGTGTGATCGTGACGATATCCCTCGTACGTACGGGCTTCGTTGTCGTCCCAGTTGTGATAGTCCTTGTGGTCGCGATCGTAAATACGGACTGCAACTTGCGGCGTCGCGCTGGTTTTCGTTGCCATTGGAGCCACAAGCGCGGCCGCCAAAAACAGTCCTGCTAGAAAAAGACCTTGTCGTTTCATTAAATCTCCTTTAGCACGTGGACGCTATCTTCAGCGCACGGCCAAGGGAAATCATGCGGCATCGTCGGAATGAAATCTGTCCACTATTGCTCACTTCCATTTTGGAACAGTGCAATCCCGACGCAAATTGACGTAAGGCATTTCCCTCAGAATTATCAGGTTTTCCAGCGATATGAATCGCGCGGTTTGACGCCTTATGATTCCACTGTCGGGGCGATCCAGACGATAGCCCGAGAAAAGGAGAATCAATGATTCGCAAAGGATTACTCGCAATCGCACTCTTTTTGAGTATCGCGCTCGTCGCGCCTATGGCGACGAGAACCACCAGTGCTGCCCAGGTAGCTGTGGGGGTGAAGATTTACGACCGCGATCACAAGGACTATCACGTTTGGGACGACAACGAAATCAAGTTCTACGACGGATGGCGCCACGATCATCCTGACTTCCAAGTTGATTTCAGGAAGAACACGCGCGCTCAGCAATCCGCGTACTGGAACTGGCGTCACGAACACCACGACTAAAGTTCACATCGAAGCTCGCGTCGGGGAGTCAAATCGGTCAGTAGAATAAAATGGGCGGCTGCGAATTTGCAGACGCCCATTTTGTATTTGCTCCCTCTCAACTTACGCGAGAATTATTTCGTCCCGGAAAGAAATTTTCCAATCGTATCGTTCAGAAATTTTGCGTCGGCGGGATTGCTGGCCGCGCCGGCGGTGTGTCCCCAGAGAGATGGAATCGGCGTTAACGTTACGGTTGGAATAAATGGAGTTTCGTAACGCGCGTCACCGACTGGAAAATAGAGATCCGTCGCGGAAGGCATGTAGAGAAGCGGAACTTTAATGGAGGCCAGCGCTTTTTCCACGTCCCCATTAAATCCCGGAGTTGTGCCAACGTCGTGATGTTCCCATGTGCGCATTTGCAGGATCAGATTGTTGGCATCCGGGTTCCGAATAAAATTCGTGCGGAAGTGTTCGATCTCTTGGTCGAGCGTTACGTTGGGCGCGGTTGTTTTCCACAACTCGCGGCGCCACCATTCCTGAGAATAGAGCCATCCTGCCCAAACCATTCCGAATGCTGAAAGTCCTTTCGCGGGTTGGGCGGTGTAATCTCCGTTTGCAAATGTTTCGTCTGCGGTGATCGCGGAGATCTGTCCTTCCAGGCGGACGATTCCATGCGGATAAGTTTTCGCGGTGCTCGATGTGGCGACAATTTTGTCCGCAAAATTGGGATAGCTTACGGCCCATTGAAATGCCTGTTGCCCGCCCATGGAAAATCCGATGAGCGCGCGCAGATGTGTGACGTGAAGTTCTTCGGCTAAAAGTTTATGGACGGCTTCCACGTTATCGCGAATGGTCATCATCGGAAAACGCGGCCCGTGGAAGGGTTCGGGCGTATTGCTGGGCGAAGACGATCGTCCATTTCCGAATAATTCAGTGCACACGAGAAAAAGTTTCGACGGATCGAGCGCTTTGTCCGGGCCGATGAGCCATTCGTATCCTTGATAGGACGCCATGTAATGCGATGGAAGCAGCACGACGTTATCTTTCGCGTCGTTCAAGTGTCCGTAAGTTCCGTAGACGATGTGCGCTTCGGGAAGAATCGCACCGGATTCCGTTTTGAAATTTTGGATTACAAATTCGTGTTGCTCTGAAGCCGGAGCGGGAGTTCGCTGGGCAAATGTTGGTTCGGAAATAAAGATACTCAGCAGAAACAGCAAAACGATCAGCTTCTTCATTTTTAATTCCCTTTCAATCGACGCGCGCCTTGTGCGCTACTTCAGATTCCGCAGAGTATCTCACGCGCTTCCGTCGCGCGAGAGTTTTGTGTGTTCACCGCGATTCACGATAAGCTGGTCACGATAAACTTACGCAGACGGAAACCAACTTCATCATGCCGAAATGTTCTTTATGCGGTAACGATTTTGCTGGGAACGGAATTCTTTGTCCCGCGTGCTACGCGAAAACGCCGAGAACGGTTGTGGCTACTCGGCGCAAGACGCCGTGGACTCAGCAGTACTTGGCAATCCTTCGGATGGCCCCTGTTACCGGCGCGCTGATCGCGATTAATTTGCTGATCTATATCGCGATGGCCGTTTCCACGAAGTCCATAGACTTTTCCGTGCAGACGCTCGTCAACTGGGGCGGAGACTATGCGCCTTTGACCAGAAACGGCGAGTGGTGGCGCTTGCTCACATCCACATTCGTTCACGGTGGACTGCTGCACGTCGCGCTGAACATGTGGTGCCTGCTGATGCTCGGCCCACTTGCCGAGGTAGCGTTCGGAAAACTTCCGTATTTGGCTGCGTACATCACCACCGGACTATGCGCAAGCCTTTCGAGTACTTTGTATCATCCGACTTCAATCGGGGTGGGCGCTTCCGGCGCCATCTTCGGAGTTGCGGGATTTCTGATCACGCCGATTGCGTTGAAACGTCTCACGGTTTATTCGACGGGTAAATCATCCACGCTGAGAATGTTGGTTCAGTTCGCGCTATTGAATCTTGTGATTGGCGCGGCTATTCCCGTTGTCGATGTTTCCGCGCACGTTGGCGGACTTGTGTCCGGATTGATCATCGGACTCTTCTTTGCGCTGAAGCCGAGAACGGTTGGTTACGCTCCGGAGCCTCCACCGCGTTCTGGCCCTCCGAATCCGGGCGATCAGAGTTTTGAATCGCGAAGCACGCGAGAAATTGGGCGCTGACGTCTGGTAATTCAAATTCAATTCCAATTGAATTTTAGGATGCGAGCCGAGGGACGGTTTCGGGCGGAGGGCGGGTGTTTCTTAACGCGGAGGCGCAGAGTGCGCAGAGGGAGAACGCGGAGAAGGACGGAGTGTGTGAGCGGATTGGGGGGAGGCGGGTCGCAGACCCGCCCCTACGGTTTATCAGGGCGGGCACCTATAGAGTTCCACAGGCTGAAGCCTGTGCCACATCCTCCGGGCGACGTCTCCGAGGCGTTGACTTGGGGAATAAATCGTTGGAAGATGCGCCCAACAAATGCTTGGTCGGACGCGCGCACTCAGGTTGAGGCGGCGTTTAATTGAGCGGGCCTGTTGGATCAAGAACATTCAAAATTTAGGAGGGTCGATGAAGATACGCATCATGACGGTTGCGGGTTTGGTGTGCATGTTGGCGTCGGCGGTCGGAGCGCAGACGAAATTTACAGGTACGGTGAACTGCGCGAAGCCTGATCCGAATTACACGGTCGACGCTGGCGATCATCCGGGGCATTCGTTCACTTTGGTAAAGGAATCGTGCAAGTGGACGGACACGTTAATCAACGGGATGAAGATTACGGATGACACAGGCGCCGCCACAGGCGAAGCCACATCCACAAAAATGACATCGGCCGGCACGCGAATCGTGACGATGGAAAATGGCGATAAATTCTTTGCAAGTGTTCATGACTCATCGCCAGTAAAGGACGGACAGCCGACGGACATTGAAGGCGTGTTTACGGTTACCGGCGGAACCGGAAAACTGAAAGGGATCAAAGGGCACGGGACGTACAAGGTCACGCCTAACGCGGACGGAACCGCGGCCGTGACGGTGACGGGCGAATATATGATGCCTGCCGCTGCTGCGCCGAAGGCTCCGGCGGGTATGGCGGCGAAGCCGCATTAAGAATCTGCTGAAGAAAATTATTTTTGAGAACAGCCTGCTCTTGAGTTTTCGGAGTGGGCTGTTTTTTTGTTTGGGGTGGTTTAGGGCGCAGCGGAACGCACACAGACATGAATGTCTATGTTACCGGATTTGGACTTCGTGAGTGGAAGTGGAGATGCGGCCCCCTACTACTTCCTGGACAACCTCGCGAAGGCGATAGGTGCCGGAGGGAGCTTGCAGAGTGGATTTGGCGTCGACGCCGTCGCGAGAGAGTTGTGTGAAGGTGGCGTCTTTGAGGTTCATGTCCATTACGGCTTCGGTGCCGGCTAGGTAATGGTTTTGCATGTCGAAGAGAGCGGTGATGAAAATTACGCGTTCGTTGTGAAGTTTATTTATTTTTTTGAAGTAGAGACTTTTGCCGGGAAGATGGACGGTTACCTTCAATGCGGGTTCGCCGGTGGCGAGCGTGCCGGAATTGGTGGTCACTTCGGTTTGGATTTCGGTGAGCGTGTCCGAAGACATGACTTCTTTATTTAGCTTTTGAAATTTTGCGCTGGGCAAGGCTTCTTGTTTTGTTTGCTCAAAGTAGCCGGGGCGGGCTTCGATGTGGATGTCGTGATGATTGGGGAGTTTTACTTTTAGATTGTGATAGACGCCATTGTCTTTTGCTTCGTCGGGAGAAAAGCCGAGGACGTAGGAAGCGGCGGGAAGCGCGGCGATATCGCGGAGGCCGCCATCGAGATCGTTGCTGTTGTGAAAGAATTTGCCACCAGTACCGTAGGCGATTGATGCGAGCGGATCGTCAGAGACATCATTTTCTACCGTGCCGAGCATGCTCGCGTATGCCCCTTCCCTTCCCGTTTCACGCCGCATCAGCTGTTCGCCTTCGGACGTATCGAAAGGCGCCCAAAGGCCTTTCGCGTCCATTGTGTTGATAATGATTCCAGCGTGAATCGCGCCGTCGATCATTTTGTCCTGCGCGTGCTGCACCTGATTGCTCGTTGCAAAAAAGCCTGAAGAAGCCATGATCATCGTGCGGCGCCCCGGCATTTTTTCCATGTACCGGATCACATCGCCGAGAACGCCAAGCGAATCCTGGGCAAAATCTTCCTCAAGCGCGAGCACTGTCGCCGCTTTCGTTTCC
Source organism: Candidatus Acidiferrales bacterium (assembly GCA_036513735.1). Taxonomy (GTDB): domain Bacteria; phylum Acidobacteriota; class Terriglobia; order Acidiferrales; family UBA7541; genus DASTCZ01. The sequence goes on along the minus strand of DATBYL010000467.1, from coordinate 1,860 downwards.
ACGAATCGGGCACATCCCGAGGGATCATGCGGGTCGCATGCTCTGCAGCCGTAGGCCTCGGCGAGGGCGAGATCCAATGCGTCCGAGTGCGTATTGTAGAATTGCGTAATTTGGTAGGCCTGATAGGGAGTGATGATTGGGCAACTGCCAAACGTCTGTCCGTGCGGATGCGCGAGAAGTTTGGAGAGCGCGTCCAACAATTGCTGCTTGTTGCTGGTGAATTGCTGCGTAACGGTTGCGGAGGAAGTGAAAATTCCGGCGCGGTCGGTTTCTTCCATATTTTCGCGGACAAATTTCTCGGCAGCTTTTCTTAGATAGACGAGTTGGCCCGTGGACATATTTTTATCGTCGAAATAGAAGCCGAGGTAGCGCGGTGGGGCCGATGAGGGCGCGGGCGGAGAAATTGCAGGCGCCTCGGCGATGGTTGAAGGCGCGACAGCTTTCAACGCGAGTGGATGGGCTAGTTCGGGAGTGAAGAGGATTATTTTCTGCTGCTTGCCCTGATCGAAAATTTGGAAATCGTCTTGGGTCAGGCCGGCGATGGGTTGGCCGTTGGCGTCGCGTACGACGACGGGTACGTCAACCATTGTGGATTTTACGCGGATGGCGTTGGGATCGGTGGGAATGTAGGGTTGGCTGGCGATTTTGATTTCAGGTACGGCCTCTTGAGTATTCTGGCTGCGCACTAGCGGGACTGCGGCCGCAAATGCGACGACGGCGATCAGGAGTGGGGTTAGGCGTGTTCCTCGAAACATCTTGATGCGCTCCTTCTGGCGGTTACTGGACATTGCAGGAGAAACTAAGCCTAACCCCATAGGATGTCAAGGGGGAAAACGGCAGGGGACCAAAAAGAAGAGCCGGGCTTTCGCCCGGCTCTGTTTTTGATCCGCGAATGCGATTCGTTGACTACCTGTGATCGCCGTAGCCACCAAAGCCATAGCCATGATCGTGATCGCGATCGCGGTCGTCTCGATCATCGTCTTGAGGGGCCAGGGCTACGCCACGGAATGCTTCGCCTGCTTTCGCCGAGCGGATGGTTGTGAAGAAGCCGAGACGATCGTAATGGTCATAATCGCCATTCGTCACGGGCAACGTGGTGTCGGAGATTCGATCGCGAACTTTGACGAGTTTGTTGGGGTCCGCGCCAGTGTCGCCATTGGTGCTGATGGTTGAGGTGACGGCGTAAATGGTGACCGTGCCATCGCCGTTGTGGCGGCCAACGATGTTGCGACAGCCGCCGGTGGCGGGACTGATTGTAGTGGGATAGTTCTTCACGTTGTACTGGACGCCGATGTCGAGGCCATCCTGGATGACGTAGAGCATCGTCCAAGTGGTGCCGTCGAAAACCCACTTTTGCAGGCCGGCCGTGGCGAGCGATTGAGTGTCCGCAACGTTTGGAAGTCCGTTAACGGTGTGCGCAGTGGCGAGAACGCCGTCACCTTCGTCGCAAACGTATAGGGTGTTTGCGTTGGCGAACCAGATTCCGAATGGGAACGCGGTGTTGACGCTGGCGGCGGTGTTCGGGAAGCCGGGCAGAATCGTGATTGGTACGGTTGCAAGAGTCGCCGCAGTGCCAGTTGGCAAAGTGCCCACCGTTCCCACTTGGTAGACCGTATTGACGCCGTTGCTGCCGCTGCCCTTGGTGACGTACATGGTGTTGTTGAAAATTGTGAGGCCGCGGAAATTATCTTCCTTCCCTGCTTTATCCCCGCTGATCAAATTCAGACGGCCGATCATGGCGACGTTCGGGGGAGTGGGCGGCGTTGCCCCGGGCGTAAGGAGTTCTGCGCCGGTGTCGTTGATCAGGTTAATGCCGTCAGGTGTCGTAGTGAGTTGAGTTTTGGAGAGGTTGCCGTTGTT
>DATBYL010000466.1:0-11080 GCA_036513735.1 Candidatus Acidiferrales bacterium | reverse complement strand
CCTGCTCCGCTCGGGGATTGGGGTTGTACTTGGACTTTGCTGCCATCATGCAGGTAGCCTCGACCGTTCCTTCGGCACCGATCCACTCTCCCTCGACCAGCCGCACCCGGTCTCCCTTTTTGAGTTCGTGACACTTTGTCTGCGCCATGGCTGACCTCTGTCCCCGAGATTACCACGCGCCGCAGGCTTGCCCAAAACGGGACAGTATTGCGACCCACGAGACGTTAATAGTGCGGAAGGGGGGAGTGCGATGAACCTAGTTGCAGAGCACGGATTCTCTTGGCCCAGAAACGAAAAAAATCTTCAGCAAATCAAGACGGCGATTCAAAACAAGAAAGGTGTTTACGTTCTTAGCCACGGCGCAATGCCTATGTACGTCGGAAAAGGAATAATTGCGAAGCGAGTACGCGCGCACGCTAAGAAGGGTTCTTCCAAGAGGAAATACTGGGATCACTTTTCGTGGTTCGTGATAAAGCACGGCCTGCAAGATGAGTTGGAAGTTGTCATTTTGCGGTCGCTTCCTTTTTACGTGCGCAATCTTAACCGTCAGACCGGATCATTCGGAACGAGAAGTTTCAAAGCTAAGGATAAACACCCGGTCCTAATTCCTCTTCCCAAGTTAGGACACAAAAAAAAGACGAAGAAAAATAACAAGAAGAAATGATGGCGGCTGGTTCATCTCTGCGCAGCAAAGATAGGCCAGCCAGAATTCTAGTCACTTCATCGCTTGTCGACGCGCGGGCGGCCCGCTGACGGCCGATTTAGAGGACCTGGGCACGCGAACCGGGAAGTTCGGCCGAGAGATTCCTCACTTCGTTCGGAATGACGATCAAGAACAAAGGCGAAGCGGGGATGGGCCGATTTAGAGAACCGAGGTACCCGCCTCCGCGAAGGCTACGGCGCGCCGAGCGAAGATCGGGGGCAGATCGCTGGATTGATGGATTGACCCCAGGATGAATCCTGTGCCACAGGTTGCTGAGCTATATTGTTAATCCTTTCCGCTTCGTTCACGTCTATCTTTTAGCGTTCATTAAATCTTCACAATCGAATTCTAAGATTCGAGACAACTTACTGCGAAGACAGTACATCGTATTTGAACAATTCGAGAACGCCTCAGGAGAGATGCAACTATGCGACGTCCCAACCCGTCAGCACTGTTCGCTATTTTTGTTTTCTGTTTGGCGTTTGCTTCGGCTACGCAAGCTCAAGACCAATTCACTCGTTTTGAAGTCGGCGGCCAGTTTGACGGAATTCGCCTGTTGAATGCCGAAGGACGTTCTGAATTCAAGCCCGGATTCGGCGCGCGTTTGGACGTAAATCTAACTCGCCGGCTCGCTTTTGAATCCACGGTGGATTTCTTTCCGCGGCAGGCTCCCGAAATCTTCGGACAGGGCGGCCAAACGCTGCAATTCACGGCCGGCGTTCGCGCAAAATTTGTCACCACTCGCCGCTATTCCATTTACGGGGTTGTGCGCCCCGGCCTCACTCACGAAACCAACAATTTCCGCTCCGAAATCGTCACGTTCCAGCCGTCGCTCTCAATAGACAGCGATCAAAGCGGCCCGCTCACTCACCTCACTTTGGATCTTGGCGGTGGCGTCGAAATTTATCCCACCGCTCGGTGGATTCTCCGCGCCGAAGTGGACGCCAGTCCTTACTTCGTCGGCGACGTGCCGCTTGTTTTCATCATGCCTCCGTCGGGCCCGTTCGTGTTCGTGCAGCCGCCCCGCGGTGAAATTTTCGCAACGTGGAAACTCAGTCTCGGCGCAAGCTATCGCTTCGGCGCCCTCAAAGAATCTGCGCGTAGCGACGACGCAAGCAATAGCACCGACGCGCAAAATCGTCTCGGCCGGCTCACTGTCGGCGCGCAGGCAAGTTCGCTCAGCCTGAAATTCACAAACGAGCTAGACAGCCACGCTGCCACCGAAGCCGGCTTCGGGCCGTTCGCTTCCTATCGCATTTGGCGCTTCGTCGAAGCCGATGCCTCAATGAGTTTTTTCCCGCGCGAAGCGCAACCCGATTCTTTCGGCGACGGTGGCCGGATTCTTCAGGGACTTTTCGGCGTCCGCGCCGGCTTTCGCACTAAGCACATGGGATTTTTCGCCAAGGCGCGCCCCGGCTTCCAGAGCTACTCCCAAAGTCTCAGCTCCATCACATTCCCTCCAGACTTCAGCTCGGAATTGCTTGCCTTCAGTCGCGCGACAGACTTCGCGCTCGATCTCGGCGGCGTAATCGAAATCTATCCTACAAAACATTTCGTAATCCGCGTCGACGCCGGCGACACATCAATCTTTCCCGGCGCGCGAAATTTTATTACCAACGGAATGTTGTTTGCAGAGCCAGCGCAACCGCGCAAAGACACGATTCAGTTCGGTGCAGGATTTGGGTGGCGGTTTTAAGTTCCGCGCTTAACCGTTTCGCTTATATGGTTGGCGGACGGCATAAGTTGACCTGTTTGGTTCCTTGACTAAATATCCCAGAACTAGGATACTGAATGAGCAGGGTTAATAGGCCTTCCGGCGAGAAGCCGCTCTTCTGGCTCGGTTCCAGCAAGAGCGATCTGCTGGCGTTTCCGGAAGCGGTTAAGGACGATATTGGAGTCGCTTTAAGCGTTGCGCAGTTCGGCGCGAAACACCCGCACGCTAAACCATAGAAGGGCGAAGGTGCAGGAGTGTTCGAGGTCGTCGAAGATCATCGCGGCGATACTTATCGCGCGGTGTACATGGTCAGATTCTCGGCAGCCGTCTACGTTTTGCACGCGTTTCAAAAGAAATCGCCGAGTGGCATCAGGACGGCGCGGACGGATGTAAAACTAATAAGCCGGCGGCTAAGGATTGCTCAGCAGGACTATGAGGCGCGAAATGCGGAAGAGAAAAAATAATATCCAGGTTATCGCAAGCTCCGGCAACGTATTCGCCGATCTGGGGCTGCCCAATCCAGAAGACAAGAAAACCAAAGTGGGGCTGGCCGTCGAAATTAATTCGATCCTTGGCGAGATGAAGCTTTCGCAAACAGAGGCAGCTGAAAAACTAAGCATCAACCAGCCGAAGATTTCGGCCCTCTCAAAGTACCGGCTGGAAGGCTTTTCTGTCGAAAGACTAATGATGTTCCTCACTCGGCTAAACCGCGACGTGGAAATCGTGATCCACAATAAGCCTCGTTCTCGAAGGCCCGCAAGAATTGTTATTAGTGCGCAGCTGAAAGAAGCCCGCGCCGCACGCTGACGGTTGATTCAGGGGACCTGGGTACGAAATTCATAAGGCGTGGCTATTTGCTTCTGTTTTTCTTGTCGGCGCGGGCGGCGGCTTTTAGTCTGACGAGGTGGACGGCAGAAAAGCCGCCCGAAGTGGTTTCGCAATCGTGGCCGGGTTTTGCGCCGCACATGGGGCAGCGCAAGGATATTGCGCTGACCGGCAGAACCTCTGGAATCAAAATCGCGCTTTTCGTCATAGTTCAGTTTGGCACACATGGGCGGGGATAGATACGACCGTTAGTAGTTCTACCGGACGGGCAACAGGCCGGAGCGTCAAGAGTGACGCAATTCATCCGCTGTGCTATTCTTAGGTGCTCGGTTGCACGCGCAAATCCTCTCGGAATCCTGCTTGGAGCCGTTTTTCGCGCTTGGGCTGTGGTTGTTTCCGAAATTGTTTTCGCAATTGTTTTCGCGAATGGGGGAGTAGTGCGCCGGGAGTCTGTCCGAACGGAAACTTGTACCGTAATTTAATGAAGTAACTGACGGAAAAGAGCATCTAAATTTTATGGCATCGATTCGGAATATCGCGATCATCGCTCACGTTGACCACGGAAAAACCACGCTTGTGGACGCCATGCTGCGCCAGAGCGGAATTTTTCGAGAGAACTCCGTGCTGGTGGACCGCGTGATGGACTCAAACGATTTGGAGCGCGAACGCGGCATCACGATTCTGGCGAAAAATACCGCGCTGTTTTATCACGACACGAAAATCAATATTGTGGATACGCCGGGTCACAGCGATTTCGGCGGCGAAGTGGAACGCGCGTTGAAAATGGTGGATGGCGTTTTGCTGCTGGTCGACGCGAGCGAAGGGCCGTTGCCGCAAACGCGCTACGTTTTGCAGAAGGCGCTGCAGGCCAAGCTGCCTCCGATTATCGTGCTGAATAAAATTGATCGTCAGGACGCGCGATGCGCGGAAGTGTTGGACGAGATCTACGATCTATTTATCGATTTGGAAGCGACAGTCGAGCAACTGGATTTTCCGGTGCTGTACACCAACGCGAAAATTGGCGTGGCGCACGACAAGATTGGCGATAGCTCGACGAATTTGCAGCCGCTGTTTGAGGCGATTGTGAAAGCGATTCCACCTCCGGCGGGCGATCCTGCAGGCGCGTTGCAAGCGCAGGTGATGAATCTGACGTACAGCGATTTTCTGGGACGCATCGCGATTGGCCGCGTGTTTAGCGGAACTTTGCGGCGCGGCGCGGACGTTGGCATTTCAAAAATTGATGGTTCGCTGGTGCCGATGCGCATCACGAAACTTTTTACGTTTCGTGGACTGGAGCGCGACGAAGTGGAAGAAGTGCCATGCGGCGATCTGGTGGCCGTTGCGGGCGTGGAAGGAATTCAAATCGGCGAAACAATTACGGATTTGGAAAATCCCGCGCCGATGACTCCGCTGACCATTGACGAGCCGACGCTGGCCATGCTTTTCACCGTGAATAACGGGCCGCTTTCCGGGCGCGAAGGGCAGTGGGTAACGTCGCGGGATTTGCGGGACCGTCTTGCAAAAGAATTGCTGACCAATGTTTCGCTGCGGATTTCGGATTCGGATTCGACTGACGTGTTTCGAGTGCTGGCGCGCGGCGAATTGCAGTTGGCAATTCTAATTGAAACGATGCGGCGCGAAGGCTACGAGTTGATGGTCGGGAAGCCGGAAATTGTTGTGAAGGAAGAAAACGGAAAAAAGATGGAGCCGTTGGAACGGCTGGTGGTGGATTGTCCGGAAGCGTTTGTGGGTGTGGTGATGGAAGCGCTGGGACGCCGTCGGGGCGAGCTGGCGAAAATGATCAATCACGGAAGCGGATGGGTGCGCATGGAATTCACCGTGCCATCGCGCGGATTGATTGGTTTGCGCGGACAATTGCTGGCCGATACGCGAGGAACGGCGCAACTTCATGCGTTGTTTGAACGTTGGACGGAATACGGCGGAGAAATGGCGACGCGTCCTACGGGCGCGCTGGTTGCGGATCGCGCAGGAGTATCAACGGCATTTGCGATATGGAATTTGCAGGAACGCGGCGAAATGTTTATCGGGCCCGGAGTGGAAGTGTACGAGGGCATGATCGTTGGCGAAAATTCGCGCGATTCCGATATGGATGTGAACGTCACGAAAGAAAAGAAACAGACGAACATGCGCGCGTCTTCTGCGGACGAGGCGATTCGCCTGATTCCGCATCGTCAACTGAGTTTGGAACAGACGATTGAATTTATTGCGGATGATGAGATGGTGGAGATTACGCCGAAGTCGATCCGGCTGAGGAAGAAAGTGCTGGATCATAGCAAGCGTCCGCGAAGATGGCAGCAGATTAAGGCTGCGAATGAAATGAATGATTAGTTTTTAGTTGATCGTACATTTTTGAAATTGGTTGAACACGAAAACGTGCGTGTGTATTCCTGCCGCGTAAATCCGCTATAATGGCGTTGAATCTGAACCGACGCGCCATTCCTATAATGACTATCCTTGTTCAAGCCACTCTGTTGCTCTACGTGCTGAGTTTCGCCGCGTATCTGCGGAATTTATACGTGGAAAATAAGTGGGTGGGAAGATTCGCGGCCCTGTGTCTGGCCGGTGGATTAGTGCTGCACTACTACGCTCTGATGGAGCGCGGGCGGATGCTGCATGGAGTTCCTTACGAAGATTTATGGGGATCGCTTTCGTTTTTCGGATGGATGGTGGGATTAATTTATCTGGGATTGGAATTGGTACATCGCGGGCGATCTGTTGGACCGTTCGTTCTTCCATTTGTGATTATTCTATTTTCGATTTCGCATATACGGGATGTGTCGCCGCATCCGACGCCTGCGCGCGGAACAATTTTTGCGCTGCATATTACGTTGAGCATTTTGGCGTATTCGGCGTTTGCGCTAGCTGCTGTCTTGAGCGCGATATATCTTTTGCAGAATCGGTTACTGCGGCGAAGAAAACCGGGCGGAACATTCTGGCGATTTCCGGCGCTGGATGTTTTGGAGCGGATGAGCCGAAGTTCCGCGCTGGTTGGAATTTTGGCGTTGGTGGCGGGGACGGTGTCGGGATTTATCTGGGCGAACCGATTGCATGGACATTATTGGAATGGCGATCCGAAGGAAATTATCTCGCTGCTGATGCTGGTTTGTTATGCGACGTATTTATTGGTGTCGCGGCAGACGGCTTGGCGTGGGGCGCGCGCGGCGATGTTTTGCATGTTTAATTTCGCGTTGGTGTTGTTCAGCTACAGCATTGTGAATATTTATTTGTCACGGTATCACCGGTTTTACTGAGATGCGTTTGGCGAAAACATCTACGAACGTTGGCTGCCAGTGGAAATAGTTCTGCTGGGCGTGAATCACCGAACTGCTTCGGTGGAATTGCGCGAGCGCGTGGCGTTCAGTCCTGAAAAGGCGCGGCGCGCGGCGGCGGAATTGCGTTCGCGCGGAGTGCTTTCGGAAACGCTGGTGCTTTCCACATGCAACCGCAGCGAAGTTTACGGAGTGCCGACGGAAACTCCGCTGGAAACGATGGCCGAATTGGAAAGATATTTCGCGGCGCTGCATGAACTGGATCCGGCGTTGCTGACGGGAAATTTATATCGGCATCGTGACGCGGGAGTTGTGCGTCACGTGTTTCGCGTGGCAGCGGGACTGGATTCAATGTTGCTGGGCGAAGCGGAAATTTTGGGACAAGTGCGCGACGCGTATCAGGCGGCGCTGGAATTTGGCGCAACGGGGCCGGTGCTGAACCGAATGTTTCAGGCGGCGCTGGAAGTGGGGAAGCGAGTCCGAGCGGAAACGGAAATTGGAACGCGTCCGGTTTCGGTGGCATTTGCGGGAGTGAAACTTGCCGAGCAAATTTTTGGAAAGTTGGCAAAACATTCGGCGCTGATTTTGGGCGCGGGAACTGTTGGCGAACAAGTTGTGGAACATTTGAGCGATCGCGGAATTGCGCGATTGATGGTGGCGAACCGCTCGATGGAACGCGCGCGGGAAATGGCGGCGCGCTGGAACGCAGAAGTTGTGGCGTGGAGCGATTTGGAATCGGCGCTGTGCGAACCGGACATGGTAGTCAGCTCGGTTGGCGCGGAAGAGGCGGTGCTGGCGCGTCCAATGGTGGAACGCGCGATGGCGGCGCGTGGAAATCGTGCGTTATTTCTAATTGACCTCGGAGTGCCGCGAAATATTTCGGCGGATGCGGGCGCGCTGTACAACGTTTATTTGTATAACGTGGATGATCTTTCGGAAATTGTGGAGAACAACAAGCGCGCGAGGGCCAGCGAAATACCGCGTGTCGAAGAGTTGATTGACGAACACATTCTGAAATTCCAAACGTGGCAATCGGGCGTGGAAATTACGGCGGTGCTGCGGGATTTGCGCGAGAAAATGGCGCGAGAGCGCGAAGGGTTTCTGCGCGAGCGATTGGCGTCGGCGGAAAATATTTCCGCGGCGGAGCGCGAGCGAATTTCGCGGCTGGCGGAGGAATTGCTCGAGCGCGTGGTGGTGAATCCTGTGGCGCGATTGCGCGGAGTGCATGAGCTGCGTCAGCGGCTGGCGGATTTGGAAGCGGTGCGGCGGCTTTTTGGATTGGACCAGGAGAAGCCTTGACGGTGGTGCGCATCGGATCACGCGGAAGCATGTTGGCGACGTGGCAGGCGCGACATATCGCTTCGCGATTGAATGCATTCGGCGTACAGACGGAAATTATTTACATAAAGACTTCGGGCGATAAATTTCAACAAGCGGGAATAAATCAAATTGGCGTGAAAGGCGTTTTCATTAAGGAGATTGAAGACGCGCTGCTGGAAAATCGCGTGGATATCGCGGTGCATAGCATGAAGGATGTGCCGACAGAAACTCCTTCGGGTCTGATATTTTCTGCGATTTGTGAGCGGGAAGATCCGCGGGATTGTTTAATTTCGCGCGGCGGAAAAAAGTTCGCCTCTTTGATGCCAGATGCCAAGGTTGGGACGAGCAGTCTACGGCGCGTGGCGCAGCTTCGACATGCCCAGCCGGAGCTGACATTTACTGATTTGCGCGGAAATGTAGATACGCGCTTACAAAAACTAGAGCGCGGCGACTATGATGCCATCGTTCTTGCAAAGGCCGGTCTGGACCGGCTGAGTTGGAGCGCGCGCATTACGGAAGTGCTTCCGCCGGAAATTTGTTTACCGGCGGTTGGGCAGGGCGCGCTGGGAATTGAAGCGCGAACGGATTTGACGCCGTCGATTGCCGCGGAGATTGCGAAGTTGGATGATGCGCAAACTCGCACGGCGGTGACTGCGGAACGCGCGCTGTTGCGCGAGATGGAAGGCGGATGTCAGGTGCCGCTGGGCGCGTGGGCGCGATTTGAAAATGGGAAATTGGTGATGGATGCGTGCGTGGCGTCAGTGGATGGAAAAGAATTTATACGGAAGCGCGGAATTTTGGGCGTGGCGGGTGTGATGAATGACGCGGAAAGTTTTGGACGGCGCGTCGCGCAGGAATTAATTTCGGCGGGAGCGGGGAGAATTTTGCAGATGGCCGGGAGGAATGTTGCCAGATAATCAAACAGAAGACCCTACATTGTATAGATCCGGGCCGCTTCTTGGGCGACGGATTGTGGTTACGCGCGCGCCGGAACAGGCGAAGGAACTTGCCGCGCAACTTTTTGAATTGGGCGCGACGGTGGTTTTGCTGCCGGCGATTTCATTTGCTGAGCCGGCGGATTCCGGGCCGCTGGATGCGGCGATCGCGTCGCTTTCCACATTTGACTGGATACTTTTTACCAGCGCGAATGCAGCGCGATTTTTCGGGCAGCGTTGCAAGGCTCGCGGAGTGGATGCGAAGGCGGCGCAATCGGGTGTGCGGCCGTTATTTGTTGCGGTGGTTGGGCCTGCGACGGCGGAAGCTGCGGCGAAGGAAGGATTTTTGGTCGGGCACATGGCGCAGGAATTTCAGGGAATTTCGTTGGCGAAGGAAATGGCCGCAGATTTGACGCGGAAAAAAGTTTTGATTCCTCATGGAGATCTTGCGGCGGTGGATTTGACTGTCGCGCTGCGATTTGCAGGAGCGGATGTGACGGAAGTGACGGCGTACCGGACGTTGGAAGTAGATTCTGTGCCGACTGAAGCGCTGGATGCGGTGCGAAAAGGCGAAGTGGATATGATTTCGTTTTTTTCCGCGTCGGCGTTTCGTTCGGTGAGCGCGAAGGTGGGCGTGGAAGTGGTTGGCCGAATTCCAATTGCGGCGATTGGGCCGGTAACGGCCGATGCGATTCGCGGGGCGGGATTGAAAGTTACGGTGGAATCAAAGGTGCCGACGGCGAAGGGATTTATCGCGGCGTTGCTAGCGCATTTCCCTGACTCGTTGCCTGCGCAAAACTAATTCTGGCCAGAAGCTGCGAGGAGATTTTCTGTTATGAGCTTTCCTACACATCGGCCGCGAAGATTGCGACGCTCGGAATTGTTGCGCGGAATGGTGCGCGAGACGCGTGTATCTACCTCGGGATTAATTTATCCGATGTTTGTTTGCCCCGGCGTGAATGTTCGGAATGAAGTGAGTTCGATGCCGGGCGTGGCGCAACAGTCGGTGGATAAATTTTTGGAAGAGTGTCGAGAAGTGGAGCAGCTTGGAATTCCGGCGATTATTTTATTCGGATTGCCGTCGAAGAAAGATGCGGCGGGGTCGGAAGCGTCGGCGGCGGATGGAGTTGTGCAGCGCGCGATTGAAGCGGTGCGCAAAGCGAAATTAAATTTGCTGGTGATGACGGATGTTTGTTTGTGCGAGTACACGGACCACGGGCACTGCGGAGTCGTAAAGAATAATGAAGTACAGAATGATCCGACAATCGAGTTGCTCGTCGCGGAAGCGCTTTCACATGCGCGGGCGGGCGCGGATATTATTGCGCCTTCGGACATGATGGATGGGCGTGTCGGAGCGATTCGTAAAGCGCTGGACGCAAATGGATTTCAGGATATTGCGATTCTGGCTTACGCCGCGAAATATTGTTCGGGATTTTACGGACCGTTTCGAGAAGCGGCGCAATCGGCACCACAGTTCGGTGACCGCAGAAGTTATCAAATGGATCCTGCGAATGTGCGCGAGGCGTTGCGCGAAGTGGCGATGGATTTGGAAGAAGGCGCAGACATGGTGATGGTGAAACCGGCGCTGGCTTATCTGGATGTGATTCGCGCGGTGCGGGAAACTTTTGATGTGCCACTCGGCGCATATAACGTGAGCGGCGAATACGCGATGATAAAAGCTGCGGCGTGCAACGGATGGATCGACGAACAGCGCGTGGTGATGGAAATTATGACGGGGATTCAGCGGGCCGGGGCGAGTATGGTGCTGACGTATCATGCCAAGGATGTGGCGCGGTGGGTGAAGGGGTGAACATCGTGGCGAGGCTGCGCTTTCTTATACAACGATGCTAAATCTGATTCGAGTTGCGTTGGTATCCGTGGCGTTAGCCTGCGTGGGTCTTCCAGCAGAACAGTCGGTTCAGAATCCAGCACCCGTGGCCGCGTTGGAGAATGAAAACGTTAGAGTGCTCGTCGATCCTCCTGCACATGCGAAGTCAATAAATCTTTGTTTCAACATCGACGAATTTCCATTTGTTCGACTCTTCTTACCAACTCCAACCAGCGAGAACTTGGACCGAACGGACGGGCAAGGGAGATTTACCGGATATTTCGATGTGAAGGAACCTTACGGATGCACTCCGCAAGACTCGGGGACAACCGTTTATCTCTATCTGAAGTCTGCGCCTGCCGCAGCCGAGTTTAAAGATGACGCGGCGAGATCCGACGAAACGCACAATGAAGTCCTATTCGAGAATTCGCGAGTCCGAGTTGTGCGTGTTCACTTCAGGCCGGG
>DATBYL010000465.1:0-22021 GCA_036513735.1 Candidatus Acidiferrales bacterium | reverse complement strand
CGCTGTGCGGCCGCTGATCACTCGCGAGCAAACTGAACGCGCAATCACGGCCGCACGCGAACATGGCGCCGCGATTGTCGGCATACCGGCGCTCGACACTGTAAAGGAAGTTAAGCGCACCAGCGTGCCCGGCGATGTTGCGCTGATTACTGCAACAATTCCGCGCGAAAGAATTGTGCTGGCGCAGACTCCGCAGGTCTTTCGCGCGAAACTTTTGCGCGACGCGTATGAGTTGGCAGGGCGCGACGGCTTTAGCGCGTCTGATGAGGCTGGACTGGTCGAGCGGCTTGGGCACGATGTGTATGTTGTGGCCGGATCAGCGCGAAATTTAAAAGTGACTCGGCCGGGAGATATGGAATTGGCGCGGTTTTATTTGGAGCAGGAACGGAAGAATACTTAGTTATGCTCGAAAGATTCACAGAAAAGGCACGGCGCGTAATTTTCTTCGCGCGGTATGAGGCCAGTCAGTACGGAAGTCCATACATTGAGAGCTTCCATGTCCTCTTGGGAATTGCACGTGAAGAACAATTCTTGTTCCGTAAGATGGGCGTACCGACAGATCGACTGCGGCCAATATACGAAAGTCTTTTTATCGCGCGGCCACCAATTTCGACTTCGATAGAGGTGCCTCTAAGTCCGGAAAGTAAGCGAGTGCTAAAGCGCGCGGCTGAGGAAGCTGACAAATTCGGCCATAATCATATCGGCAGCGAACACATTTTGCTGGCACTATTTGCCGAAGTACCGTAGATACGAACTGAATTAGAGAAGATAGGTTTGACTGAAGATAGCGTAAGAAGAGTTAGTGGAATCGAGCGTATCGGACCGCTTATAGACACCGAGGACAATGAAATTATGGAAGAGTATTCTGGGCGCTGCGGCATCGGCTACGACTTGCATCGTCTCGAAGCCGGCCGAAAATTAATGATCGGCGGCGTTCACGTTCCATTTGATAAAGGTCCTGTCGGCCATTCCGATGGCGACGTGTTGGCACACGCGATTTGTGATGCGTTGCTTGGCGCCGCAGGCATGGGTGACATCGGCAAACATTTCCCGGACACGGATCCGAAGTGGAAGGGCGCGAACAGCCTGATTTTCCTGGAACATCTGCGCACACGTTTTGAAAATCAGGGTTTGCAGATAATCCACATCGATGCCGTGGTGATTACCGAACGGCCCAAGCTCGGCCCGCATTTTCCGGCGATGCGCGAAGCTCTTGCGAAGGCGCTCGGCATTGAAGCTGACCAAATTAATCTGAAAGCCAAGACCAACGAAGGCGTGGACGCGATCGGGCGAGGCGAGGCCATCGCCGCGCATGTCGTCGCCACAATCACTGGCTAGTTCGCAACTCCGATGAATGCGGCAATTCCAATTAAATCCGGCGAGCCGCGTGAAAATTTATTTTCCGCAGCGGATATCGATGAAATTCTTCGGGAGCGCGGCTGGTTACATAAAAATGTGGCTGATGATGGCAACTGCGAAAGCTGGGCGGCGCGCGCGGTGTTTCTCCTCGGCCCGCAGGCTGCGGACCGCGCGGCACTCTCGGAACTGCTCGCGTTAATATTTAATTATGATGCGCCGGCCATCCTGCAAACCTCGGTCAGCCATGCTGTCCTAAGCCGTGAAGGAGCCAGAGATGTAATTCGTGAACTCGCGCTTGCCGCACTCGAAGGCCCTGCAGTGGATTCCGAGCGCTTCAGCGCAATTATTACCGGAATAAAATCGCGCGTGCCTTTCACCGGACGAGAATTATTTTATCCGGTGCGTCTAGCGCTAGCAGGACGCGTAGGCGGCGGAGAATTGGATCGTGTAATTCTGTTGTTGGATGACGCGGCTGCAACTTCAGGCCTCACACCAGTAAAAAATGTGCGCCACCGCATGATGGAATTTTGCGCGGCATTAGAATGAAGACAAATTCGGAATAGTAGAAAGCGTGTCGAAAGGAATTATGGATCGTCTAACAGGAATTCATGCCGTTCGCGAAGCGCTGGAAAGCGGTCGCGCGCTGGAGCGCATCGTTGTAGCTCGCGGACGCCACGGCGATCGCATCGAAGAGCTGGTCGCCAGCGCGCGCGAACATAATGTGCCCGTGCGATTTGAAGAACGCGCCGTCGTGGATCGCCTCGCCGGAACCACGCAGCATCAAGGCGTGCTCGCAATGGCCGGAGCAAAGCAGGCGCTCGGCCTAGAGGATTTTATCCGCACCGGCGCAAGCATTTCTCCGGAGGCGCGCCTTCTCGTGATTCTTGATGGCGTAGAAGATCCGCACAATCTTGGCGCGGTAATTCGTTCGTCGCTTGCCGCAGGGGCGCAAGGAATAATTATTCCGGAACGCCGCGCGGCGGGAATGAATGAAACCGTCGCACGCGCCGCCGCAGGAGCGCTGGAACACTTACCGGTGGCGCGAGTTGTGAACATTGCGCGCGCAATCCAGGATTTGAAGACCGCGGGTTACTGGATTGTGGGCCTAGACGAAGCGGCAAAACAAAAACATTCCGACGTGGATTTCTCGGGCGCGATCGCGGTGGTGTTAGGCGGAGAAGGCTCTGGTCTGCACGACCTGGTAAAAAAGCGTTGCGATTTTCTAGTCTCAATTCCCACCAGCGGCCCGATTCGTTCGTTGAACGTAAGTGTGGCTGCAGGAATTGTGCTGTTTGAGGTCGTCCGCCAACGCGCCGCAAAAAAACGCTGACGCGCTCTTGTTATTTGTCGTACTGCATCAGCGAATAAACATCCACTCCAGCTAATTTACTGCGACCATTCAAGAAAGTAAGTTCAATCGCGAATGCCGCGCCCACAACTTCGCCACCGAGTTGGCGTACAAGTTTCACGGTAGCCGCCGCGGTGCCACCCGTGGCCAGCAAATCGTCGCAAATAATCACATGCTGCCCGCGCACGATCGCATCGTCGTGAATTTCAAGCGTATCCGTTCCATATTCCAGTGAGTACGTAACGCTCGCCGTTTTCCCGGGCAACTTTTTCGGTTTGCGCACAGGAACAAATCCCGCGCCAAGACTGTACGCCAACGCCGGCCCAAAAATAAATCCGCGCGCTTCGATTCCCACTACGACGTCCACCTTCGCGCCGGAATAATGCGAGCAAAGAGTATCCACCATCGCGTGAAAACCCTTCTTGTCCTTCAAAAGGGTCGTGATGTCGTAAAACAATATTCCCGGCTTCGGATAGTCCGGAATTTCGCGGATCAGATTCTTTAGTTCATTCATGAATGGCCGTCTCCTAAATTTGCTGAATCACGTTTCGTGCTTGATCGAAAATTCATTTTCATACTGCGGCAATATTTCAGCTTCGGCTTCCGCTACTTCATCAACGCTTGCGAATCGTGGTCCGCGCTTCAATTGTTCGCGGAACGCGGCAAGAGCTTCCGGCGCTGCAATCGCATAAACTTCCACACGCCCGTCAAAAAGATTCTTCACATATCCGCGCACGCCCAAAGAGGATGCCACGCGTTGCGCAAAAAAGCGGTATCCGACACCCTGAACGCTGCCGGAAACATAAAAACGCTTTGCCAGCAAAGAAGTCGTCACGGTCAGCGACGCATTCTATCAGACGCGCGCCCCATTCACCGCGCGTTAATCTTCCGAAGCGACAGGAAATTCGTCGTCGTGCGTAAGCTCGTGTAAAATGCAGCCAGGAATAGGCCACTCTTGAATCCTCCGGCTACGCTTCCGAAATTCCATCGCTGCGCCTGGCTAATCGCGCTTGTCCTCGCAATCACGTTCTCGATGCCGGGCCTCGCGCAAAAATCCGCACCCGCAACTTCGGCGCCTCCGAGCGCGCAAATTATTTCCGTGCAGGGATATCCAGAGTTGCTCGTGGACGGCCGTCCATTTTTCGTTCACGCCGCCGAGTTTTCCTATTACCGCGTTCCGGCTGATTTGTGGAATCACAGCCTTGACCGTTTCCGTGAACTCGGCATCAACACTATCGATTTGCGCATTCCGTGGAACTGGCACGAAATCCGCGAAGGCGAATTTGATTTCGACGGCCACACAAATCCGCGGCGGGATTTGCGTGGCCTATTGAAAATGATCGCCGACAAAGGGCTCTATTTAATCGCACGTCCCGGCCCAACTTTGGCCGATGAGTGGAAGGACGGGGGACACCCGGACCGGTTGTCAGCCGCGCCGCGCGATCAAGCGGCGCGCGATTTTAATATGTGGCTCGACGCATTCGCGCGCGAGCTAGCTCCTTACGGTACGGCGAAAAACGGCGCTGCTCCGGCGAGCTCTGCCAACCAACCGGCAAGCGAAGAAAAATATTCGGGTCGCCTGCTTTTTGTTCTGTTGAATAACGCTCCTGATATTGATCTGCAATTCCCAAAACTTCTTCGCGAAGCGTTTAGCAAAGCTGGAATCGATCCGCGTTTCGCTGCGACAGATTCTGACGCAGAATTCATGGTGGATCGCTCCACGATTACTCCCGGAATTCCGGTCAGTGGCAAATGGTATATGAAACAGTTCGGCCGCGCATCCGTTCCCGATCCAAAAGCGGGCGGCCAGCGCGTGACCGATGAAGATGCGCAAACTCTCGCATTCCTCGCCCAGAATCTGCGAACACAAAATGATTTTCCCGCAATGCTCACCGAATTTCAGGCTGGTTGGCCGACGCCATCCGATGATTCAGGCCCGAGAAGGAGCGCGCCCTCTAATACTTTGCTCGGAACGCGCTGGCTGATGGCGCAAGGAATCGCGGGTATTGAATATTCTCCACTTCAGGATTCGCTGACTCCTCCCGGTTATCAAACAACCAGCGCGAATCGCGATTTCCGTTGGAACTCCGCGTTGGATTTGAGCGGGGAAAAACAGGAACGTTCGCTCGCCGTCATGCGAAACGGAAAATTTCTCGCAACATGGGACGAATTCCTCGCGTCGTCGCATCCTCGCGCGGGAATTGGGTTGGTGGATTGGAGCGTAGGACTTTCACTGGCGGATGGAATCTCGGCTGAGCAAAAATCAGAAGCAATGAAGCAATCTCGTCCAATGTTTCAGCGAATTGAACGCGTCACGCTTCTCGCGGGACTTCCCATCGAACTCGTCTCACCGGGCAATCAACCCGCCGAATTGCTTCTGCACAATTCCCTTCTCCTACTTGCAATTCCTGACTCGCTTCGCGGAAAAGTTTTCCTGCCGCCCGCTACGCAAGCAGCGATGATCGAATACATCCGCAGCGGCGGCGTACTTATCTGCAATCCCGAGCGCCCTCAAGGCGCGCTCTTTGATGACGCTCTAAGTAATTTAGCGCCTCGCGCGGCGGGCGACGGTCTGCGATCCACGCAACTGGGCCGTGGACGAATCGTGGAATGGAGCAAGGATTTCTATTCGTGGTTGGAGCCAAATGAAAGATTCGCGGAAAGTTTTGCCCGCCAGGAATCCCACTGGGCCATTGCGGCGCTTCAAAACGCTAGCCTGCTTTCAAATCTTCGTGCGCCGGTTACCCAGTCGCTTGAAAATCAAACGACTCTGCTTGTAAATGAATTGGTGCCAAATGATGCAGCCGGAATGCTCGCGGGAATGAAATCAGATTGCGATTCGCATCCGCGATGCACGGAAGGACTTTTGAGCGTGACGAATTGGAGCGGCGCCGCGGAAATTCAGGAAGCGCTGAAAGTTCTGCCGCCTACAATCGACCCGCGCATTGCAGTGGACTCCGACTACATCGAACTTCCCGTTGACCTGCCCGCGCGTGAATCGCTGATGTTGCCGCTCAATTTTCCACTTTGCTCGCATGACGTCTCAACAAAAGATTGTCCCGACCGCGTTGTCGCCGCCGGCGCGGAACTTATCGGCGTGGCCCGCGAAGGAAAATCACTCGAGCTGACGCTTTACGCTCCAACAGCTGCAACCGTAATTCTTCATCTTCGCTCGGCGCCGGTTAGCGCGGATCTTCCAAATATGTTTCCGCCCGGCACGCGCACTCCGACACCGGGTAACCATCGGCCGCTTCGAAGCTTGCACGATCTGAACTTACCTCCGGATCTAGGTCCGACTGGCGAGCCTGTGCTGGTCATCGGCGATCCCAGCTTTCCGGAGCGCACGCTGCACGGCACGTATGACACGAATACCGGAAATTTTCGCGTCATTGTTCCTCGCGGCGCGGCGCCGAATTTTCCGCGCATTCTCAGCGTGCACCTCACCTACGATCCCGATGTTCCCGAAATTCCGAAACCTGCGAAGCAGCATGGCAAGGGATATCAATTCGCGGTTGCGGATGGAGTGCGTTTGCCGCTGAATGAAGGGAAATCGCTGCTGTCTCATCCTCCGATTATCTTGCTGGATAAAGATCGGACGGGTCAGTTCATTTTGGAGTCCGAGAATTTTGACGACTCATTCCTGACGCTGCAGGCGGCAGTCAGCGGCGCTGCGCAAGGCTCCGTTTCAATGCGCATGACGGATGAAGCGAACGATATCGAAACAATGAAATTGCATGCGAATGGAAACGGCGCGCCTCCGGAAACGAATCGAGAGGGTCTGCTCGCCGGAAACATGACATTCTCCGGCGGCCATATGCCGGATCGCGCATCGAATCTAAATTTCCTGATTGCAGATTCGGACGCGCCCATTCATTACCAATATGATTTCGAGCGCTCCGGCTCACAAAATTGGGTTCTGGAAAATAAACAACTGCGCCTGATTCTTCTTCCCGCCGCAGGCGGAGAAATTTCGGCTTTGGTGGATAAATTATCCGGTACGAATTTCACTACTACGGTCGGGGGATTGCGCGATTTGGTTTTAGTCCATCGCAATTTAAGCACGGCAATCGAAACACAGCTCCTTGATCCCACCATGAATCTGGCCTATTCGGCGGAATGGACTTCAAAGGATGGCGCGGAAATTCTGATGAAAGCGCGCTGGCCCGCAGGCATACCAATCGCGGGAGAAATCTCGAAGACTGTCCGAATGCGTAGCAAGGATGACACAGATGTAGTCGAAGCGGAGTACCACCTGCATTCAGAAAATCCGCATCACGAAGATAATTCTGCTGAGTCGCAACGAAATGAAAGCGCATCTTTCGTCTCTGGGTTTTCAGTTCCGGCGGTTGCGGACCAGCGTGAAGGCACAGAATTCTGCTGGTTGCCCGGCGAACAATCGCCGTCCACGGATGCCGGTTCACGCGCGAAGGATGGCATCGAACATTGCACGGCGTTTGCTCTAAACGGAAATGAAATTCGGATTCCATCAGACGCCGCCCGTTTGGAAATTCGTACGTCCGGCAGACCGACGCTAGCAATGGAATGGGCGGCTGGAAGAATCACCATCCAACAAAAATTATATTCCGCGCGTATTCTTCTGGAATTCCCGGCACACGCCGCGGCAAATAGTTCCAGCGGCGACACGCAAGATGTAAGCTATGTTGTACGATATATCGTGAAGCGAACGCCGTGAGCATCTCTGTTCAGGCAAGCGAACGCGAAAACGAATTGCGGCATCCAATTATTATGCGATCAAAAGTGAAGTTCCAGACGTTTGTGCTAGCGGCCGCAATCGCCAGCTTTGCCGCGTTTTCCGCCACAGCGCAGACGCGCCCCGGTCCGCTTCCGCCTCCAGCAAACGCGCCGGCGCCTGTAGTAATTCCGGCTGAGCCGAAACCCGATCCGCCGCCGGTTCCCGTCCCAGAAATTATTAAGCGCTTCAGCGAAAACGAAGACGCCATGCTGAAGGCTCATCCAGCATACGGATATCACAAGGTCGTGCGCGTCGAGGAGCTGGACGATAACGGAAAGGCCGCTGGCACATTTCAATTCACAACAGAACTTGCGCAATTGCCGGACGGACGAACCTATGAGCGCGAACTGAAACATCCCGAAACTTCGCTGAACGTTTTGAATCTGGAGCCGGAAGCGCTCACGCCGCTACTGAAGATTCCTCCTCTGCCATTCACTTCGGCGCAGCTCGTTCATTACGACGTGCATTACGTCGGCACGCAACAGTTGGACGAGCTGAACACTTATATTTTTCGGATTGAACCAAAGCAGGTGGAACGCCAGCGCGCGTATTTCAAAGGCGTTATCTGGGTGGACGATCAGGACTTCGTAATCGTAAAAACTTTGGGGCACTGGGTAACCGAACTGGGCGAAATCTCCACGGATAATTTTCCATTCAAATTTTTCGACACGTATCGTGAAAACGTGCAGGGGAAAATCTGGTTTCCGAGTTATCTACGCTCAGATGATTCCGTAAACACAAAACACGGATTGGTCCACGTGCGGCTGATCGTTCGCTGGGAAGATTACAAGCTGCGCACGGCAAATCCCGCGCCGGCGCCGCAGCCGTAAATCTCCGCTTTAAATATGCAAAAACTGCGGTGGCGCCATTTCGTCGCGCTCAAAAGAAATTTCATCAAAGTTAAAGGCCAGCGTGTGCCATCCCTTTGAATCCGACTGGACGCGAACCACCTGAGCCTGAGTGATCAGCCGCACGCTTCCACAACCAGACGGCCGCGTCACAAGTTCGACTTCGAGATGAACCGGCGTGCCAACGGGAATCGCAAACGGATAAGCGGTACGCAACCCGCTCGAGCTGATGTCGATCGTCATCGCTTGATCGAATTCCGTTTCGTGGTGACCCGCAATCAGCAAAATCCGCACGGGAAGTTGCAGGTGAGCGCGCGGATATACGCGCCGCTCATTCGCGACGTGAACCACGTGTGTCGGAACGCGAGCGATTCCGCGTAGCGCTGACCAATCGTTTCGAGCTGCGTTGCCTCGAATCATTTTCGACTCCTGCCTAATTCCAGCCGCCGCGAAGAGTGACGCCGCGTCTGCTTTGACACTGGGAACGAACTTCTCACCGCTGGGCTTGCGCGCCGATCGCATAGTTCCACCTTTCAGGAAAAACGCTTCCGGCACCGCGGAAGCAATATGAAACCGGCGCGAGATGGCGTCAACGACGCAACCCGCGTGGGTTTCCTGCCCGGCAACTCGTGAGCGCTATCCTTAGTCGAAGCGGAATCACCTCCAATATGGTTCTCGACGTGAAGCGCCGAATCTCATAGTCTGTGAAATTCACAATGTGGATGCGCTATTTCTGAACCTGAAATTCTAGTGAACGGGATTTCGAGTAAAGAATGTGCGAATATCGGACGCACAAAAATCTTCATGAGTGCACACTTCAAAATAAATAAATCAAACCGCGGAAACGCAGCTTGAACCGGCAGTCCAACAATGCTCGCGCCATCGCTGTAGCGTTTGCGATGGTGTATTTTTTCTGGGGCTCCACGTTTATTGCGGTTAGCTATGGGGTGGAAACAATTCCTCCGCTGATGCTGGTTGGCATTCGCCAGTTAATCGCGGGCATCGTGCTTTATCCGCTGGCGCGATTCCGAAGCAATGAAAAACCTACCCTTCAACACTGGCTTTCCGGGGCATTGATTGGCGGACTCCTTTTTATCGGCGGAAATGGGTCGATAGCTTGGGCCGAAGCAAAACTCACTCCAACGAATATCACCGCCGTGATGGTAGCCACTGTGCCGTTGTGGATGGCGCTGATGGATTGGCTGCGTCAGGGTGGCCCCCGACCCACGGCGAGGATTTGGACGGCTCTCGGAGTCGGACTCGCTGGCGTCAGCTTGCTAGTCAGTCCCCACATTCCGTTCGTTGGAGGTGCGGGTGCAAGAGTGAGTCCGATATGCGCGCTTGTGCTTATTACTGGCTCGCTGTGCTGGGCGGCCGGATCAATTTTCTCTCGTCACCTGAGATTGCCCCGCTCACTCATGCTGAGCACTTCTATTTTTCTTATCGCGGGCGGACTTCTAGTCTTTGCTGTTTCGTTCGCGCTCGGCGAATTCACGAATTTCAATGTGCTTCAAATATCTTTGCGTTCGTGGCTTGCTGCGTTGTACTTAGTCATATTCGGTTCGATTGTCGGACTGTCCGCATACGCCTACCTCCTGCGAAATGTGCAACCGGCGAGCGTCGCGACTTACGCATACATAAATCCGGTGATCGCCGTAATTCTCGGATGGATATTCGCTCATGAAACCGTTTCACTACGAATGCTGATTGCCGCGGCAATTATTCTGGGCACAGTAGTGATGGTAATCACAGCGCCGCACGCGCCGGCAACGGAAGACGCCAGCGGCCAGCCCGTCGTGCCGGATTAACATCCGCTCGCCGATTGACACTCCACATTGTTTGGGCGCAAGAATCGGATAGCTGACACTTCCAAGTGCGCGTATTCTTTGTGAAGAAGCGCTTACTTATTTTCTGGGTGCGCTCGACAAAAATGGCTGCACAACCAAATCATTTGCCCGACACACAACGCTGGCAAGCCGTTCTTGCCAGAGATTCCAGCATGGACGCGTTATTCGTCTATGCTGTGCGCTCGACAGGAATCTATTGCCGCCCGTCGTGCCCATCGCGACGACCTCGCCGCGAGCAAGTGGCGTTCTTTCGTCAGCCAGCCATCGCAGAAAAAGCCGGATTCCGCGCTTGCCTGCGATGCAAACCAGCAACCAACGGAAATGGCGCGCCGGACGAAGATACTCGCGCTATAGCTCAACTCTGCCGCGAAATTGAAAAGCAAATCACCGAAGATCCGGAGCTCACTCTGAAACTTGCGGATCTTTCCGATCGCGCGGGAATCAGCTCGCATCGCGTGCACCGACTATTTCGGAAAATGATCGGCATTACTCCTCGGCAATTCGCCGATACTTTACGGCTTCGCAAACTGAAAGGACGCCTGCGGCGTGGCGAAAGTGTGACCACCGCGCTGTACGAAGCCGGATACGGATCGGCAAGCAGGCTTTACGAATATGCGAACGCGCAACTTGGGATGACGCCCGCAACTTATCGTCACGGAGGCAGAGGAATGGAAATCGTTTACACCATCGAAGAATGTCCGCAAGGAAAAGTGCTCGTCGCTGCAACGGATCGCGGAGTTTCCGCCGTTTATCTCGGCGATCAAGATCGCCTGCTGGAACGCGCGCTCCACCAGGAATATCCAAACGCAAATATACGAAAAGGATCGGGCGCGCTCGGACCGTGGGTTCGTGCGATCGTGAAACACTTGCGCGGCGGCGAGAAAGATTTGGATTTACCGCTGGATGTGGAGGCCACTGCTTTTCAAAGGCGCGTCTGGCAGGAATTGCAAAAAATTCCTTACGGCACCACGAAAACGTACACCCAAGTGGCGAAAGCGTTGGGCCAGCCAACCGCGGCGCGCGCAGTTGCACGAGCGTGCGCCACAAATCCCGTTTCGATTGTGGTGCCATGCCACCGTGTGGTACGCCAAAGCGGCCAGCTTGCCGGCTATCGCTGGGGATTGGATCGCAAACGCGCGCTCATTGATCAGGAGAAGAAGTCGACTGAATAGGACTTCAAAACGGAATTTTCAGCCTTGCGGCTTTACGTGCGTAACACCTTTCGGCCAGTGCTGCTTGAATTCGTTGTCGGAAAGTTTTGGATTCCGGGCCACATTCGTGAACCGAATCAGAAAATAATCGCCGGACCCAGTTTCAAATACTTGCTGCTGCGCCGGCAGCCAGGTGGACTCATCCAGCCAGATATGAATCTTGGAGATTTGTTTTCTGGCTTCATCCGATTTTGGCGTCAGTTCCAGTTTCAATACGGGCTTCTTATCCATTTCCTCTTCGCCAATTAAAGTTACCAGATAGCCTTTTTGCAGATCACTTCCAGAAGTGCCGAATCCGAGAAGCAAAAATTGATCGACCAGTGCGCGATGCTTGCCGAGATCGTATTCCTCGACCTGTTTTATTTTGGGAGTATAAATTGAAAATTCGTTCCCTGAACGCAGAACAGTCTTCTCGTCCGGCGGATTAAATTCAATCCGCATCTTATCGTCCCGGCGGACGAAAATTTTTCCGGTCTCGGTGGATTTATCGTTCACCACTACGGTGACTTTCGTGCGCTCCATGTCGGCGGTCAAACTGCGAAAACTGCGCGCTTCCTGATCGAGCTGCCTCAGCACTGATTCAAGAGTCCAGTGGCCCTGGCCCTGAACGGCGAATGTTACCGTCGCGCTCGCGAAGCATCCGAACATTAGGAACACCGGTGCCACAGCCGGCATACAGGCAAAAACGAATCGTTTCAACACGTTGCGTTCAGCTCCCCCGGGAGAAAAGAATCCTAGCATATGTAAGATGCGATAGGGCGAATCATGGGTACAGCACTTTCCGCTAAGGCGCAGGCTATTTTCACTGTAGGGTGCACTACGGTTTGATGGAAACTTCGTAATAGATCACAGTATTGTTCTGGCCAAGAATTTGAGTGAAGTGAACGATTTTGAAATTGCGTCCCTTCAGATCGGGAACATTCTTTCGCACGGCGTCATGAATCAACTTTTCCAATTCAGTTTCCGGAATCGTCGGCGCCAGCAGGCGGGCGTCCACATGATACGTCTGCGTTCCCGCGACGGGATCTTCTGACAGTTCGACGACGCTGGCTTCCTGCGGCGGCGGTCCGATCATCGGACGATCGTGGAACCAGCTTCGAGGAGAAAGCAAAACGAAAACAACGATAAGCCCCACGGCGACGTCATAAGGCGCGGTTCCGCGCTCGTACGTCCAGAAGAATATTCGCGAAAATACTCGGCCAATTCCGGCCATCTTAGTCGGCTGGTGTCCCGTCAACAATCACGCCATCTCGCATGTGTACGACCGTATCGCCGTAAGTGGCAGCTTCGGGATTGTGCGTGATCATGACGATCGTCTGCCCGAACTCCTTATTCAATTGGCGCAACATCGCCAACACATTATCAGAATTCTTGGTGTCCAGATTTCCCGTCGGCTCATCCGCCAGCAAAATCTTCGGCTCATTAATAATTGCGCGCGCGATGGCCACACGTTGCTGTTCGCCGCCGGACATTTCCGAAGGACGATGATGCAAGCGATCACCCAACCCTAACATTTTTGTCACCACTTCAAACCGATGCGGATCGAATCCATTTCCGTGAATGTGTTGCGCGATGGCGATGTTGCCGTAAGCGTCGAGCGTGGGCAACAGGTTAAATCGTTGAAAAACAAAACCAATTTTGTGGCGGCGCAAAAGAGTTCGCTCGGCATCCGTCATCGCGGCAAGATCATTTCCGTCCACCAAAACTTTTCCGCGGGTCGCTCGCGCCAATCCGCCAATCACATAAAGCAAAGTGGATTTTCCGCATCCGGACGGCCCCATCACGGAAACGAATTTCCCGGGTAGCACAGAAAAGTTCACGCCCTGCAGGGCGGCAGCTTCGACGCGGCCGGCGTGATAAACCTTCCACAAATTTTCCGTCTTCAGTATGGGTTCCATGCCTGATTCCCTGGCAAGGAGAGTGGCCTTGGCGGGCCGAAGTATTGTATCCGCGACAGGCATAAGACGCCAAGCCTCCTGTAACAATAAAAGCAATTTTGTGACAAAAGTTGCGGGCGGGACGTCGATTTTAACTGTCGCTAAGTGGCCTTAATTCAGTGACTTATAGAGGGTGCGGCGGAAGGCAGATGCTCACACGCGAGAACTCGTCAGAAATATACTCCATTGACGCCCGAATACCAGGCAGTTCGCCTCCGAAAAAATATTAATCGTAGAAAAGCGCTTCGACTGGATCTTTGCGCGTAGCGAGCCATGCCGGATATGCGGCGCCGAGCAATCCGCCAATCACAGCGATTGCTGCCGCGCGCGCAACCCAGTCAACCGTGATGTGAATCGCGAGGGTGGGAAATGCGGAAACTAAAAGACTGCGCGTGCTGTAGCTAAGCACAACGCCGGCAATAATTCCGACGCCGCAAATCAGTGAAGCTTCGCTGAGCAGCGCCTTCACGATGTAACCCTTTGAAGCGCCTAGCGATTTCAGCACGCCGATATCGCGCGTGCGTTCGATCACAGTCGTGTACATAGAAAGAAAAATCACCAGAAATCCGATGCAAACGGCGAGCGCGATCATCGAGTCAATGAAGGCATCGAGGCCCGGAATATTCGCCGAAGTCATCAGCGAGATGTAATCCTGCAACGGACGAATTTCATTATTCGGAAGCAGCGCGTGGATATCGTCCATCACCGCTTTGGTGTGCTCCGGCCGAGTACACTTCACGAAAAAAATGGAAGCTTTGTCGCGCGCTCCGGAAAGATCCTGCAAAGTTTGCAGCGGAATAAATAAGCGCGCGCCTTTGCCATGTTCCACAATTCCGGCTACATGGAAATCATGTTCGAGTAGACGATAAGTTTGTCCCGCCTGAATATTTTTTGACTTGGCCGCCCAGTCGTCCACTAGAAGATCGTCGGGGCCTTCCATGTCATGTCCATCGAGAAAAATAAAGCCGCCGGAAACCGCGTGAAAACTTGTGGGGTCGATGCCGTAGATAACGTCAATTCCGCCAGAGGAATTAAATTGCAGCAACACCGGCGCCACGGCCTGCACGTATTTCAGCGTGGCCAGCTTGTCACCGATTTTGATGGGCATTGGCGCGCCATTGAACGCCAGCATGATGGACGCGTTCGACGGCTGCACCATGATGTCCGCGCCAACACCTTCAAGCCGCTTGCCGACTTCCTGCAACATTCCGCCGGTGAGCCCCACAATAATCAGCACCAGCGTAACTTCCATAGCCACCGCTGCCACGCTCACAAACGCGCGCACGGGACGATGAATCGAGTTCCGAAATACGAGTTGACCGATCATGTTCAGCAGATGATTGTATGTGCAACGAGGGCTGGATTGAAATAATGTTTCGATTTTCTTTGGAGCACGCCGGTCATTCTCGATTGCCTGATCTCGATTCGCCCACGTTTACCAGTTCCGTTCCCGGCGGCTGCTGCAATTGGAAGCGATCATCAGAAATCACTCCGTTCAGCGTGACTTTCTTCACTTTGATTTCGAGTTTGTAATCGTCGTGCGGCCTCTGCATGACGATATGGCGCGGGAAATCCAGGGCGCCATTCGCCGTTGCACTTGAAGGCGCAGGCGCCGCCGCTTGCCATTCGTCCAAACGAATATCAGAAACCAATCTTCCTGCTGGACCATAAATTTGTACGCGGGCCAGATGCAGGTCCGAGCGATCAAACCACAAAATACGCTCAATTTCCGGTGACGCGCCTTTCGTGAGGATGCTCAGCACGTAGTACCGCGCGGCAAGTTCGTCGTCTTCGGCGATAACCACCGCAGCGCCGGCTGGAATCTCCGGCCAGAACAACGCATCCAGCAAATGCTGGGGCCGAATATTTTCGATGGGCTTTTCGGCCGGACGTTCCAACTTAGCCGAGCCCACCATGAATTTGTTTTTCGACGGAATAAAAATGTGAAATGTTTCGCCGTCGCTCCTCATGTCAAAAATATCTTTCGAGAGTACCTGCCCGATCATCAGCACTTCGGCAGGACGCTTGGCGAGAATGAAGGCGTTCACTTCGTGATATTGCTGAATAATTCCGCTATAGGCTTTGCCGGCAGACGGAACCAGATCCACCGACAAATTCAGGGAACTGATTCCAGCCGCCGCATGATTGTAAGCGGCCAGCAGACTTTCTTTCGTGGCGTCTTTCGTTACGCGAATTTCAGTTTCGGGCGCCTTTACAGTGTGGCTCGTGGCGCAGCCTGTTAACGAGGCAATCGTCATCAACAGCGTCAGCGGCATCCAAGTTTTCCGGCGGATGACTTGTACTTTCATTCCGGCCGCTCGATTTTCGCGCCTAGCTCTGTTACGACAGGCCGCAACCGCCGCAACACTTCCCCGGACGAAAGTTTTTCTGTCAGCAGAACAATCGATCCGTTTTCAAAATCACAAATCGCGCAGAGCGTATAACGCGCAAACGCGCTGTAATATCCATCCATTCCGCGTTTGGAAAGTTCGCTCTCCAATTCCACATCCTCTAAATATTTCGATGCGTCCGCTACGGCAGCCGTTCCGCCGGCAGATGCAGATTTTCGCGCGCGGAATCCGAATGTTTCGGTTTCAAATCGCGCGAAGATCGACTCGAGTTGTTCGGCGGTTGGATGCGCGATTGTGACGCATCGCGCTCCAGCTTCCCGCCACGGAATATTATTTGCGCGGCAAAAATCGCGCACGCGGTCCAGATGGCTCACAAAATCCAGCGTCCACTCTTCATCTGCAATCAACGCCGGAACCGCGGCAGTCCAAATCGCGAGCGCTTCCGGTCCCGTTGCCGGCGCATCGGCGCCTTCTTCCGCGAGGTCGAGGCTGATCGCGCGAGCGTCCGCGCCAAGATTCAGCGGCTCAATTAGCAAACGTAGTTGCGGGAAAATTTCCGGACTAAGCTCGGGAGCGTCCACGATAGGTTAGGCGCTAGCCGCGGTTTCGCCGAACCGCGCACGGAAATCGGGCGATTGTTTGCGGAGTTCCAGCCAGTCGAAAAATGCGTCAGGAGTTTCCAGCCACACTTTGAACCATTGCAGAATTTCTTCTTTTTCGGCGCGCTTCAGCGGATCGACGCGTTGGTTTCGCGAAATCATTTCGGCGCGACGGCGGCCCAGACGCGCAACATCGAGCACGCGTTCGGCGGCGGCCTTCTCACCTTCGGCGCGGAATTTGCGGAGCAGCTCATCCAAGCGCATCACGCAGATTTCGGCTTCTTCCAAATTTGAAAAGTGCAGCAGGTCGTGAAATTCTTCTTCGTATTTATCTTCAGTATCGGAATCCGTGGCCCAGATAACGCGCATTCCAGCCGCGCCCAAAACTTCAGCGATATATTCGGGCGAAGTTTTTCCTGCCGCGCCTAGACGGGCGATCATTTGCCGCCGAAGTTGTTCCACTTCGGCGACGGTGAATTTCGTGACGCCGAAATGCGCCGCAAGTTCCAGGATCAAGTTCTTCTTCGATCCCGAATCTTTTTTCGGTTGTTCCGGTGCTGCCTTCATGAATTGTGCGCCGCCTAATGGGCGGACGCAGGCTCCTTGTGGCTCTTTTGCTTCAGTAACTTATGATACCGCGCAACGTTGCTATTGTGCTCGCTTAAAGTTTTGGCGAACAGGTGGCCGCCTTCCGTATCCGCCACGAAATATAAAGCGTCTGTTGCAGCCGGATGCAGCGCGGCCCGCAAAGAAGTTTCTCCGGGATTGGTGATCGGCCCCGGGGGCAATCCGGGGTAGCGATAAGTATTATACGGCGAATCCACGCGCAAATCAGGCAGCGTGAGCGCTCCTTTGTATAAACCTTTTTTTTCCAACGCATAAACGACAGTCGGATCGCAACCTAGCGCCATGTGGATTCGCAAACGATTTTCAAACACGCCCGCGATGATTGGCCTCTCAGAAAACTTCGGCGTTTCGCTTTCGACGAGCGACGCCAGCGTTACGACATGTTCCGGATTCGGAGTTTTCGTAATAATTGCGTCCGGCGAAGACGCTTCGGCAATTAGCGAATTCCATTCGGTGCGAAAATGATCCGTCATCTTTGCGATGATCTGTTGCGCGGTCACATGGCGTGGAAATTGGTATGTCGCCGGAAATAGAAATCCTTCGACGCTCGGAACATCGGAATCTAGATCGCGTATCGGCGTTGGATCGGCCGCCGCCGCGAGAAATGAATCACGCGTCATAAGCCCCTTGCTTTGAAGAAGGTCCGCGATTTGAAATGTGTTGAAGCCTTCAGGAATCGTCACGGAAATTTCGTAGATCCGGCCCGCGGCGATCGTGTCGAAAACCGCGAACGCATTCTGCGGATGATCAAAATAATATTCACCGGCTTGCAGTGTGCGGCGCGAGCGGTACCGGCACAGAGCGTCAAACGCATACTCGTTTTGAATCACTCCTTGTTGCGCGAGCAGCCGAGAAATTCCGCGCTCCGAAGTGCCCTTGGGGATGTCCACAAAAACTCCAGGCGGCGGGAAATTTGCGTAAGGAATGTTTAGCGAATGCCACAGCCACGCTGCCGCGCCACCCAGCGCGAGAATTACAAACAAAACAAAAATGAAGAAGCGGCGCATTTATTGTTTACCGCTCGGCGAGCTGCGGCTCGCAAGATAATCGCGAAGAATTATCGCGGCCGCTATGTCATCACGATGAGCATCGCTAGCTTCGCGCCGATTGGTAATCACTTGCGTTTCGTTGGATTCCCACGAGGACAGGCGCTCGTCGAACATTTCCACCGGCAATCCAAGTTCTTTCGTTAAGCGCAGCGCGAAACGCTTTACTTCGTCCGCCATTTCTCCCGCGGAGCCATCAAGACGCAGCGGAAGTCCCACCACAATTTGACGAACATTATTTTCGCGCGCCAGCATACGTATTCGGCGAATATCGTCCCGCCGATTTGTACGCGGCAAAGTTTTTAGCGGCTGCGACGTGAGGCCCAACTCATCTGAGAGCGCGAGTCCGAATCGGCTGCGGCCGTAATCAATCGCCATAATACGCGCGTGCTTCTGCGAGGATTCGGGCGCTGGGGAATTCGCGGACGCTGGAGGCATCTACCGCTATTATAGCGCGGCATACGCAAAGAGACGGGCGCGCATCCTGAAATCGTTTTCAGAATCGAACTGTACTTAAGACTACTGCTGCCGTCCGCGCGCGCCGCTCTGCCATTGCTTCCACACGCCGACCATTTCCAATTGTTGCTGGAGCCCTGATTCCTTCAGCATCGTTTCAATTTCCGCGCGAGTCTGTCGCGGGCCGAACCGCTCCACGCTTTCCGCGATACCGAAAGCCGTAATTCCGATAATGGCCGCGTTCATTTTCACTTCGCGAATATCCACTTTGTCCAACGTGTCTGACGCCGCATGATAGTTGACCATATAATTCGCGGCCTCTTGATTCGCGACAAGTGTTGGCACGCCTTCCAGCATGTAATCGAAATGATCGGTGCCCCACATCGCGTCAAAAGTATCCTCGCCAATGTCCCACGATTCGATCGGCTTCAGAATTGTGCGCAACGCAGCCTCGGTGTCGTGGCGCCCACCCATGGAAAATCCAGTGATGCGACCCATGCCCTCGTCAATCACCACGACTCCAGCGATGCGATCCATTTCCGATTTGTGCGCTTTCACATAAGCCCACGAGCCGAGCATGCCCTGTTCCTCGCCAGAATAGAGAATAAATCGAATGCTGCGGCGCGGCTTAATTCCGGTGGCGACGACATCACGCGCAGTTTCGATCACCAGCGCCGCGTTGCATCCATTATCAAGAGCGCCGGTACCGAGCTCCCAGGAATCGAGATGCGCGCCGACCACGACATATTCGTCCGGCTTTTCGCGCCCACGGATTTCCGCGATCACATTGTGCTGCACCACCGGGCCGCCAACTTGATTCGGAATATCCAAGCGCACGCGAAGAGTTTGTCCCGCCGCGAGAAAGCGCGCGATGCGCTGAGCGTCTTCGCGGGCAACGATAGCCTGCGGCAAACGGTCGAGATTCCCGTCGGTCGAATTTGTGTGCCGATAGAGCAGAAGGTGTTCGCGCGACGACATCCAAATAATTGCAGATGCACCCGCTGAAACGCTGCGATCAATTATTCCGGGCGCATTCATATACTCCGCGAAAAGCTCGTCGAGTGTTTCGAGCAATTCCGAATGAACCAAAACAATTGCGCCCTTTGCAGCGCCACCCACGTGCGCAAAATCCGCCGGCTGCCCATCGCCGACATCAACCACATTTGCAGTGATTCCGCCGGCAGGAGTCGGCGGCGCCCATCCGATGGAAACGAGACGAACAGGAAACGGAGTTGCGCCAAGAATTTCGAGGCGCGTGGCGCCCTCCGCCCAGCTTACCGGAATTGAATAATCCTCGGTGTGCACGGAATCCACACCCGCTTGATGAAAAGCGTCGGTGGCCCACGTGATTGCCCGAGCCATCGCGGGAGTTCCCGTTTGTCGTCCGCCAATTTCGTCCGTCAGTTTGCGCAAGTTTTCATATAGCGGCGAAGGCCCCATCGCATTCGCAATAATCTTCGGCGCGGTTTCGGCGCACAGCGATGCGTCAGTGGCAGAGCAACTCGGCCCGACATTCTGAGCGGCTGCGGCGTGGATTTTCGCGAGCGGATCGGATTGCGGCGGCGGAGTTTGCGATTGCGCGGCAGCCGGCAGCAGAGATGCGATTGCACAAATTGTGATGAATCCGAACGTGCGCAATTGTCGCTTCATGATTTTTGACCTCACTTCAATTTTGCGTTGCTCGGATATTCGCACGAATCGCGCGTGGATTATAGCTCCGCCGCGATCGCGTCGGCCACGCGGGCTACCTTTGCCATCTCAAAAACGTCGTGAACTCGAATAAAGTGCGCCCCACCAAGAATCGCCGCAGTGATTGTTGCTGCTGTACCCCAAATGCGTTCGCCCGGCGCCGCCGGGGACGTCGCGGAGCCAAGCGTGACGCCAAGAAACGCTTTGCGCGAAGTGCCCACCAGCAGCGGATAGCCAAGCGCAGCAAGCCGCTCTAAATGCGCAAGCAATTCAAAATTTTGCCGATAACTTTTGCCGAAGCCGATACCAGGATCAAGAATAATTTGTGACCGCGAAATCTTTGCCCGCCGGGCGCGTGCGATCGCTGCGCGCAAACCGGCGGAAACATCGCGAAAAACGTTCTTCGCGAAAGGCCCCTTCTGCATGTTCGCCGGAGTGCCGCGCATATGCATCAGGATTACCGGAACTTTGTGTCGGCGAATTACTTCGGCCAACACTGGATCAAATTGCAGCGCAGAAACATCGTTAACAATTTCCGCGCCCGCCGCGATGGCAGCCTCAGCAACCACAGCCTTCCGCGTGTCAATTGAAATGGGAATTCGCAGCGCACCGCGCAACCCTAAAATCACCGGCAGCACGCGCGAGATTTCTTCTTCCACCGAAATTGTTGACGCACCTGGACGCGTCGATTCGCCTCCGATATCAATGATATCCGCGCCGGATTTCTCCAGCGCCAGCGCGTGATTTACGGCTGTGAACGAGTCGAAATATGTCCCGCCGTCGCTGAAACTATCCGGCGTTACGTTCACAACGCCCATAATCAGCGTGCGTTCGCCAAGCGTTAGCGTGCCTGAACGTAGCTTGAGTTTGAAATGACTGCGTCGATTCACAGCGCAAGTGTAAATCAGGTCGGCCGCCGAGACAAAAATTGCGCGAATGCCCTACTGCGGCGCCGCAATGTAATAGCTGGGCCGGCAATCCAGCCGCGCATTCGGATGCGCGGCCAAATCGGTAAATGTGATGCGAAGATTGTGCCATCCACGCGCATCAGCGCCGGGGCTGGGATAAAAGCCCAGCGTATATTCAGTGTGCAGCGTGGCGCCGATGCGCCGATAAACTTCGCTAAGCGTCCCTGATTCGCGAAGGAAATAAAGTCCTCCCCCCGCTCGACGCACCAGTTCCGCCAAAAAAATTGTGTACGCGGGAATTCCCATCGTCCGCGAATCTTCGTTAATTAAAGTTTTCGCGCCGTGCGTAGAAAACCACGCGTTGGTCATTCCGGGCGGCCGATTTTCCGTTGACGCGATGAACACCTCGATGCCCGACGTTGCGAGCTCGCGCACCACATCCTCAAACGTCAACCGATTCGCCAGTGCACCCGTTGGCGGAAACGTGCTCGCCGGATTCCAGCTCAGTCCCAAGCCGCTGTCCTGCCCATCGGTAAGCAACAGGATCGCTTTGCGTCCGCTAGGGGCCTTCGGGCCAGCAAAAAGGCGCTGCGCCGTTAGATAAACGGAGCCATAGATATTCGAGCCAGTCTCCTCAACAGTGCGCATCAATTCAATTTTTTCCAGCGCGGCATCCAGCTGTTTTCGATCCGATGTAAATGGCACCAGCATATGCGGATGCCCTGCAAACGCCACCACTGCCACTTGATCGCGTGGAGATAATTCCGCTGTCAGTGCTCGCGCCGCGGCCTTCATATCGGGAAGCGAATGGAATTCACTGGGGCTAGCGTCAAGAACCAGCGCGAGATGCGCCGGTTCCGTCGACGCGTCAAAATGTTCCAGCTTTTGCTGCTGGCCGTCGGCGGCAAGTTTGAAATCATCAATTGTGAGATTGCGAATCGGTTCGCCAGCAGCGGAGATAGCCGAGCATCCAATTTCCACCAGACTCACTTGCGACCGAATTACCGCGCCGCCGCCAGGCGTACTCGAAGACTGCGAGGTT
>DATBYL010000464.1:0-3183 GCA_036513735.1 Candidatus Acidiferrales bacterium | reverse complement strand
TTACGGATGACGCGATTCGTTCGCTGATCATTTCGCATTACCTGCTGGGCACCGATGAAATTATGGTGATCAATCACACGGACTGCGGATTGATGCTGACGAGCGAGCAGGATTTGCGCACGCAAATTCAGAACCGCGCGGGAACGGATGCGGTTTCTCCGTCATACTTTTATGCGTTCCAAAATATTGATGAAAATGTGCGGCACCAGTTGCAGAAATTGCGTTCGCATCCGTGGATTCCGGATTCGATTGTGGTGCGCGGATTTGTTTATGATGTGAGCAACGGGCGGCTTCGGGAAGTGACGCAGACCTGAACAATTAACTCGACGGCAAATCGCCACGGCCCAATTCAAATTGATATCCGTCGGGGCCGATGTAAAGAACGTCGAAGATGCGGCCCTTCACGACGATTACGTCTCCCCATTCATCGGACGAGGCGGCCGCGCCACTCGCCGTCGGCCTACCGGGATTGCTGACACTTGTGATGGTGGCGGACATGACGAAATATGGAATGGGTTGGCTCCGGCTGGCTTGAAGTTTCTGCAAGACCTCGGGGCCGACCGTGAGGCGAAGCTCTAACTTTGTATCGAAGCAGCCATGCGCGCGAAATACCGCGGTATCGGAGTTATCGTTTGAATGCCGAATGTCTTTCAGTTCGCCATAAAACATCATGCCGCGGCCGTCCGGTCTGACAAGTACGGTTTCGAGGTCTGTTGAAAAAAGATGAGTGCCGGTGTCGCCATTGCAGAGCGTCTTTTGCCAGTCGACGATCGCGTTTGTGGATGCCGCGAATGATTTGATGGAGTTAATTTCCGCTATGCGACGTTCCCTTTCCTGACGTGCGAGTTCGCGCTCGTGTAATTTCACAAGAATTTCGTGAGTGACTGCCCATCCCGCGAGTAAAACGACCGGAGCGAGCGCTATCAACAATTTATTTCTTTGTTCCATGAAAGTCTCCGTGCCGCTGCAATGAATTTGATTATCAATTGTTGTAGTGTGCAGCAGGTTGCGGCCGCCGCACCAGAGCGTTTGTGCGCGCATGTGCCTCTTTGTAGCAACAAATGTGGATGAGTCTTTGCATCTCGCGTCGCGAGCGGTACACTTTCTGAACCCAGTCGAGAGTATTGAGTCGAATATGACTCCCAAGGATATTCAATGACCACGATGCCCAAGCCGGAAGCGCAAACCGCACCGAAGCCAGAGGTCCGCAGTAGCGCGGATGTGATCCGCAAGCACAAGGAATATATTTGGCCTTCGGTGACAAATTATTATCAGCAGCCGCTGGTGGCGGATCGCGGCTCGATGCAATACATATGGGATTTGGACGGGCGGAAATATTTGGATTTCTTCGGCGGAATTTTGACGGTTTCAGTCGGACACGCGAATCCGAAGGTTACCGGGCCGATTAAAACGCAAGTGGATAAGTTGCAGCACACGTCGACGTTATATCCCAATGAACAAATTGTGGCGCTGGCGGAGAAACTGGCGCAGATCACTCCGGGCCACCTGCAGAAGAGCTACTTCACGAATTCCGGCACGGAAGCGAATGAAATGGCGATTCTGCTGGCACGCATGTCCACGGGAAGTTTTGATGTGGTAGCGCTGCGGCATTCCTATTCGGGCGGATCGACTTTGACACGCAGCATGACCGGGCAGGCACCCTGGCGGAAAGCTGGAGTTGTGAGTGTGGGGTTTTCGCACGCGGTGAATCCGTATTGTTACAGGTGTCCGCTGCATTTGAAATATCCGGATTGCGGCGTGGCTTGCGCGAATGACGTGGAGAATTTAATTCAAACGGGCACGAGCGGACAGATCGCAGCGTTCATCGCAGAACCGATTCAGGGCGTCGGCGGATTTATCACTCCCCCACCGGAATATTTCAAGATGGTTTTCAAGATTGTAAAAAAGTATGGCGGGCTTTTTATTGCGGATGAAGTGCAGACCGGTTTCGGCCGCACCGGAAAGAAATGGTTCGGCATCGAGCAGTGGGAAGTTACGCCGGACATTATTACCACGGCGAAGGGCATGGGAAATGGCGTGCCCATCGGAGCGACGATAACCACCGCCGAACTTGCGAATGCATTTCAGGGATTGACGATTTCCACATTTGGCGGAAATCCGGTCACGTCGGTGGCAGCGCGCGCAACGATTCAGGTGATCGAGGAAGAACAATTGCTGGAGAATTCGCACACGATGGGGAAACATTTCCGTGAGCAATTGGAAATGCTGAAGGAGAAACACCAGATCATCGGAGACGTTCGCGGCATGGGATTGATGCAGGCGCTGGAACTGGTGAAGGATCGTCAAACGAAAGAGCCTGCGCCGGAAGCGGCTTCGCAATTAATGGAGCGCACGCGAGCGCATGGATTGCTGGTCGGCAAAGGCGGGCTATACGGAAATGTGATGCGGCTGGCGCCGATGTTGAATATCGGGAAAGCGGATGTGGACGAGGCGATTAAGATTTTGGATATGGCGCTGGGGGAGATTCGGGCGTAATTATCTCTTGAAAATAAAAACAGGCGCAGACTTTTTAGCCTGCGCCTGTTTTTTTTTGTTAGTCCATTCTTAGTGCGCGGGCAATGTTGTCGCCGTCGCGTTTCCGTAGAACAGCCCGTTGAACAGCAACTTGAACGTGCCGTGCGGTTGGCCTCTGAAAGTTACTTCCGGACCAATCACAAACACTTTGCCTTGACCAACATTGGCTTCGGCTACCGCGGTGCCGCCATCGAGATACGCCTGTCCTAACGCCCAACCTGAATCCAGCGTTTCTTTTCCGGCGTACCACGCAACGTTGGTAGTTTTCACGCTATCACTCGGCGTGATGTGGAAAACGGGGCTGCTATCGAAATCCACGTCGGCGGTTTTCGGCATGCCGTAGGCGAGCGGATCGGTGTTATCGATCGTGACGCGCATGAGCGAGCCGGGAATATAAAACTTTTCGCGCGGAATTGAGACTTCCCTGCCATCAGCACTTTTTTCGACGAGCGCATTAGTGACCGGCACGCCGAGAAGTTGCGCCATACTTGTCGAACTGCCGACAGTTACGATGGAACCGCCCGCGTCGAGGAACTTTTTGATCTGCGGAATTGTTGTTTCCGCGGAGATTCTTCCCTGACGCGCTTTATATTCATCAGGAATTGGCAGAGCATTTGCCGCACCGCCTCGTCCTCCTCCACCACCACC
>DATBYL010000463.1:0-28529 GCA_036513735.1 Candidatus Acidiferrales bacterium | reverse complement strand
ATCTCCGCCAAGGCCTCCGCCGAAAGCGCCCGAGGCTGCCGCGGCGCCGTAACAATCACGCTGGCCGCCAAAGGAAAAAGTAATCCGGCAATTTCATCCACCGACTTATCCCTCACCGATCCATAAACCAAATGAATTCTCCGGTCCGCAAGATGATCGTGCCAGAATGCCGCCAACTCGCGCGCGCCCGATGGATTGTGGCTGCCGTCCAAAAATACCGCCGGCCGTTCCTGAATCCGCTCAATCCTTCCCGGCCAGCTAACTCCGGCAATCCCCGCTTCAATATGCGAATCGCTCACATGGAATCCGCGCGATGCAAGCACTCGTGCGACCGCAAGCGCCGTAATCGCATTTCGCAATTGATATCGTCCTGCCAGCGAAGGTTTCAGCGTGATCGTCGGCGCATCATTCGCGGTAATTTCCGCGGCGTAAAATCCATCTTCCGAACTCGGCGCGTTCACCTGATATGTAGAATCAATTTCAATCAGCGGCGCGGCCATTTGCTCCGCTCGGTGACGAATCACGCGTATCGCATCCGGATTATCCGCCGCACTCACCACGGTAACTCCGTGTTTAATGATCCCGGCTTTTTCTCCGGCAATTTCCGCAATCGAATGCCCCAGAAAACTTTCGTGATCGAAATGGATTTGCGTGATCACGCTCACTTCCGGAATCACCAAATTTGTTGAATCCAGCCTTCCGCCCAGTCCCACTTCCAACACCGCGAATTCCACTTCCGCGCGCGCAAAAATATCGAACGCCATCGCCGTCACGCACTCGAAAAATGTCGGATGCGCCGCAAGTTGCCCCGCGCCAAGCATCTGCTCGATCAGCGCATGTAACCGCGTGAACGCCGCCGCAAATTCCTCGTCGCTAACAGAAATTCCATCAATGCGAATCCGCTCGTTAATGCTTTCCAAATGCGGCGAAGTGTAAAGTCCCGTGCGATATCCCGCGCGGCGCAAAACCGACTCCATCATCGCCGCCGTGGAGCCTTTTCCGTTCGTTCCCGCAATATGAATGCTTCGGAATTTATTCTGCGGATTTTCCATCCGCGCCGCCAGCGCGCGTATATTCGTCAATTCAAATTTAGTAGCGCGCGCATGCGAAGGCGCGGCCAATTCGCGGCCCAGCGTCAGCAAAAAATTCACTGACTCGGTGTAGTTCATAGCGTGAAGGGAGTTCAGCTCAGAAAAAATTCAAACGCGGTGGAAATATAATTCTTCAAATCCTTGCGGTGCACAATCGCATCCAGAAATCCATGCTCCAATAAAAATTCCGACCGCTGAAATCCCGCCGGAAGCTTCTGCCGAATCGTTTGCTCGATTACTCGCGGCCCGGCAAATCCTATCAGCGCACCGGGCTCCGCAATATTAATGTCGCCCAGCATCGCGAAACTTGCCGAAACTCCGCCCGTCGTCGGATCCGTCAGCACGGAAATATAAGGCAGCCGCACTTCGTCCAATCGTCCCAGCGCCGCGGAAACTTTCGCCAACTGCATCAGCGAAACTGTGCCTTCCATCATTCGCGCGCCCGATGACGCCGAAACAATCACCAGCGGCAATCTTTTTTCCATCGCCAGCTCAATCGCGCGCGTAACTTTTTCGCCCACCACCGCGCCCATCGATCCGCCAATAAATCTAAATTCCATGGAGCAGCACACCACCGGCCGCCCGTTCAAAAATCCTTCCGCCGTCATCACCGCGTCATTCATTCCCAGCTTGCGCTGTGTATCGCGCAACTGCGCCGCGTAAACTTTCATCCCCGTAAATTTCAGGGGATCCGTTGACGTCATGTCCGCGTCGTGTTCCACATAATTTCCATCCAACAATAATTCCAGCCGCGCTTTCGCCCCCATCGGAAAATGATGCTGGCACTTCGTGCAGACGTGCAAATTCGCATCCAAATCTTTTTTCCAAATAATCGTCCGGCATGAAGGACACTTCGTCCAAAGCCCCTCGGTGCGCACGCTCCGCTCGTCCGGAGGCACCGGCTTCTCAATCGACTTTTTTACCCTCTTAAACCAAGCCATGCTTTCGCTCGAATCTCCGAACTCTAACTTAGTAGTCTATCCCGCGCTGCGCCAAAATCCCCTTCGTATACGGATGCTTCACTTCGCGCATCTCCGTCACTAAATCCGCCAGCTCCACCAGTTTCGGATGCGCATTCCGTCCGGTACAAATCACATGCAATCTTTCTGGCCGTTTGCTTAATTCTTCCACAACTTTTTCCGGGTCCAGCATTTTATAGCTGATCACGTAATTGATTTCATCCAGTACCACCAAATCATATTTGCCGCCGCTCATTTGTTCCACGGCAAATCGCCACGCTTCCTCGCACAATCGTATATCTTCCGGGTCGGTTTCCGCGCCGCCAATTTTCACAAATCCGCGGCCCATCGGACGAATCTCAAATTTGTCGTCGCCCAGCATTTTCGCGGCGTCCAGTTCGCCATAGTGCCAAGAACCCTTAATGAACTGCACCATCAACACGCGCAGTCCCTGCCCTACCGCGCGAAAAGCTGTGCCCAGCGCGCAAGTGGTTTTGCCCTTGCCGGGGCCAGTGTAAATTATCAGCAATCCTTTTTCTTCCGGCATGAATGAAATTACCTACGCAGAGAAAACCAACATCGCAAATCCTGACAAATACTGACTTCACCAACCCCAAACGTCAAGTTGCTCCGACCTCTCCAGCCATCCATTCCTCAGCCAAAGAACCTCTTTTTCACCGCGAATATGTTAACTCGCTGCACTCTGCATTTCGACAATCCAAATATGCCCGCCCGTAACCTCGCACCAACAAGGCACTTACACATTATTTCTCAATTTTGTGCTTACCCCCCCACCCCACCCTATTTTACGATGTGTATGCAAATAAAGGACTTACAGCGATCTGTGGTCGAAGTGTGTGCTAATAAAGGACTTAAGTGGCACAGGCTTCAGCCTGTGGCCCCGCGCAGCCACACCGCACAACCCGTCAATCGCCTCTTCAACTTAAACGCCGTTAATCTACTCCCACATTTCCGTCATGATTTACACACCAAAAACTGCACTATAATGCACTTTCCGGGTTTTCCGCCGCAAAAACTGCATTATAATGCACTTTTTCAGCTTCCCCGCCCACCCGCCACCTACTTCACTTCGGATACGGATGTCCCGCCAAAATCGCAAATCCCCGATAAATTTGTTCCGCCAACATCACCCGCGCAAGTTCATGCGGCATCGTAAGCGACGATAGTGAAATTTTCGCGTTCACCCGCGCCCGCAGCGCTTCAGGAAACCCTTCCGCTCCTCCGCAAAGAAAAATCATCTCCCGAATTCCGCGATCTCGTTCGCGTCCAAGCCATTTCGCAAATTCGCCAGACGTGTGTTGTTTTCCCGCGGCGTCCAAAAGCACAACAGTTGCACCCGAAGGAAATTCCAGCCGCTTCAGCGCCGCCGAATCCTCACGCAATTCCTGTAACTCAATTTCGGCGTATCGTCGAATTCGGCCGGCGTAGTCATCAAGCATTGTGCGGCATTCGGCGCGGCGAGTTTTGCCCAGCATCACCAGCTGGATTTTCATTCCAGTCCGTAACGCTTGCGTTTATCCAGAAGAGTTTTTCTGCTGATGCCCAAAATTTGTGCGGCCTTGGTAATTTTGTAATGCGTGGCTTCCAGCGTTCCGATGATCGCGTCCTTCTCAATATCTTCCAGCGATTTTAATCTCGATACCGCCATCGAAGGCCCGGAAAGTGACGCGCGAACATTTTCCGGCAAATCTTCCACGCCGATCGCGCCGTCCTTCTGTTTTCCGAACACCAGCGCGCGTTCAATCACATTTTTCATTTCGCGAATATTCCCCGGCCATGAATAAGCAAGCAGCGCTTGTTTCGCGTCGTCAGAAAATTGCGCGCCGATTCGATTGTGCACTGCAGCGAGCCGCGCTAATAAAAGTTCCGCGAGCGGCACAATATCTGCTGGCCGTTCGCGCAACGGAGGAATGTGAATGCTCACAACATTTAACCGGAAATATAAATCTTCGCGGAACCGCCCAGCCGCAATTAATTGCGGAAGCACAGCATTCGTCAGCGCAATCAAACGCGCATCGAGCGTCAAAGTTTCTGTTCCGCCCAATCGCTCGAAGGTGTGATCTTCCAGAACGCGCATTAATTTTGATTGAATTCCCGGAACCAGCGCGGCTACTTCGTCGAGTACAACTGTTCCGCCGTAAGAAAGCTCAAAGCGTCCTAATTTTCTTTCCACGGCTCCGGTGAACGCGCCGCGTTCGTGGCCGAATAATTCTGATTCCACCAATTCCTGCGGCAAACTTGCGCAATCGATTTTTAGAAATGGCGCGTCGTGACGCGGACCAAGTTCGTGAATCAATCGCGCGAGATGATCTTTTCCCGAGCCACTTTCTCCGGTGATTAAAAGAGTCGTCGCGGTCGGCGCAACTTTTTGCGCCATCTCCAACACGCGCAGCGAAGCCGGATCAAACGCGATCCATCCGATTTGCGAAGCGAGTGGAGGTTGCGCGGATGACATTTCTAAGCGGATTCCTCCGAACGCTCGTGTGAATTTTCTTTTCGTGCGGCTGAATCAATCGCGGCACTATGCGCGCCGATTGCGGGGTCCAGAAATTCAGTGCGCTTCGCCGAGCGCCACAATCTTTCCAGGTCGTAAAACATTCGCGCGCGTTCTGTGAAAACATGTACCAGAAAATTTCCGTAATCCAGCAGAACCCATTCGGATTCGTTTCCGCCTTCGCGATGCCGAATGCGAACACCGAGCAGATGCAACTGGTCTTCAATTTCGGAAGCAATGGCCGAAACTTGCCGCTCGCTGAATCCCGTGCAAATTAGGAAATATCCAGTGAACGCACCGAGGCCGTCCAAATCGAGCAGCGTCACGCTGCCTGCTTTTTTGTTGTGCGCGGCGTCAATTGCGCTGCGCAGTTCTGGATTCAGGGTTTCCGCTCTCACTTGTACAGGGCCTGTTTCAGAATGTAATCCTCCACTCGCGGCGGCACAAGTCCGCTGATCGATTCTCCGTGCCGAATTCGCCGGCGAATTTCCGTCGCCGAAACGTGACTGGAAACCGTCGTTAAAGGATGCACCGTTGTTTTTCGCAATGCAATCGCTTCCGGATCTTCCGGCGCGGCGCTGGATTTGTGACGCCCCAATAATTCCGGCGGAATCACCAGGCGCAGCATACCAATATCAAATCCCGGCCGATTTGCCACGATGAAATCGCAGGAGCCAAGCAGCGCTTCGTAATCTTTCCATGTGGCGATTTCCAGGAACTGATC
This sequence comes from Candidatus Acidiferrales bacterium, assembly GCA_036513735.1. Taxonomy (GTDB): domain Bacteria; phylum Acidobacteriota; class Terriglobia; order Acidiferrales; family UBA7541; genus DASTCZ01. Next base: position 23,240 of record DATBYL010000463.1, on the reverse strand, counting down.
CGCGCCCATAATAAAATACAGATGCTCGTGAGCGTGCAATTGATGCCGGAAATGTCGAACGGTGTCGATCGAGTAGGAAATTTGATGGCCGCCGTGATCGTCACCAGCTTCGGCGAGTGACGGCACAAATTCGTCATTATCCGCGCAAGCCAGCGCCACCATCGCAACGCGATGCGGAAACGCCGCCAATCTTCTTCGCTGCTTGTGTGGAGGCGTTCCCGACGGAATAAAATAGATGCGATCCAGCGCAAATCGTTTTAGCGCGGAGCGAGCAACGGCCAGATGTCCGGAGTGAATCGGGTCGAACGACCCGCCGTAGAGAGCAATGGATTGCGGCGGTTTAGGACGAGTGTAGCTCATTCAAATTGTGCGCGCATTGTATCCGAACCCGCGGCGAAACTGTCAGCGGTCTTCTTCTTCGCGTCCGGCGCGTGAGGCTGATTCATTTTCTTCCGCAGGATTTGAGGCCCGCTCGGAATTATCACTCTCGACGGAATTTTCCATGTGCGAGTCTTCGTCGGCGTGCGCGTCTGGAAATGCGCGCGGCAATTTATCCAGCGCGTCGGCCATTGCGAATACTAATTCTTTGATGCCTTCGCCGGTTGCGGAGGATATGGAATGAAATTCCAGTCCGCGGGCTTTGCAAAATACGGCGAGTTCATTCAATCGCGTGCGATCTGTGGTCATGTCCAATTTTGTGGCGACGACAATCATCGGCTTTGCAATCAAAGCGGGACTGAACGCTTCCAGCTCACCCATAATAATTTCGTAATCGCGGATGGGATCGCGCTGCGAAGCGTCGCTGGTATCAATTAAGTGAGCGATCAATCGCGTGCGTTCCACGTGACGCAAAAATCTTGTGCCCAGGCCGACGCCTTTGTGCGCGCCTTCGATTAATCCCGGCAAATCAGCTACGACGAAAGTGCGCTGATGTTCGCCGGCATTGGCGCTGTTTGGAATTCCTTCGGCAGAAACAACGCCGAGCGCTGGTTCGAGTGTTGTGAATGGATAATCGGCAATTTTCGGACGCGCCGCCGAAATTCTGGAAATCAGCGTGGATTTTCCAGCGTTTGGAAATCCAACGAGGCCAACATCGGCCAGCAATTTTAGAGTGAGGCGGAGATCTCTTTCGCCGCCGAGTTCGCCCGGTTCATGTTCACGCGGCGCTTGATGCCAGGGTTTCGCGAAATGTTGATTGCCGCGTCCGCCGCGTCCGCCTTTTACGACCATCACGCGATCGCCGGGCTTGGTGAAATCAGCCAACACTTCTTCGGTATTTTCGTCGGTGACGACTGTGCCGATGGGAACGTCGAGAATCATGTCCTCGCCGCTGACGCCGGTGCAATTCGAGCCTTCGCCGTGACGGCCGCGATCGGCGCGGAACAAACGGTTATATCGGTAACGCAGCAATGTATTCTCATGCTGGGAACACACCAGCCAAATATTTGCGCCGTGTCCGCCATCGCCACCGGAAGGGCCGCCGCGCGGGACATATTTCTCCCGACGGAATGCGACGCATCCGTTTCCGCCATCGCCGGCTTTTACGTGGATTCTAGCTTCGTCAACAAACACGGCAACTCACCCCAATTTCCCGTTCCGAAAAAACAAAGGCGGCCCCAAATTTTCGGGACCGCCGGAGAATTTGCTCCGATTTGCGCGAGTCAGAAAATTTAACTGGCGGCTGCTGCGGATGCCGCTGTTTCGCCCGGAACGACGCTGATGAATTTGCCGCTGCGGCCTCTGTCCTGAAAAAGTACGAAGCCATTTACGAGCGCGAAAAGCGTATCGTCCTTACCTTTGGCGACGTTTTTTCCGGGCTTGTGCTTGGTGCCGCGCTGACGCTTCAGGATGGTGCCGGAATGCACCCACTGTCCGCCAAAGCGCTTGACGCCGAGCCGCTGTCCCTGTGAATCGCGGCCGTTTACGCTGGAGCCGCCGCCCTTCTTATGTGCCATGACTGGATTCCTTCCGCCCGCTCGAAGCGATTCTTAGAGTGTGATTTCGCCAATCTGTACGGCTGTGTAGTCCTGACGGTGACCACGGCAAATTTTGTACTGACCGCAGGTCTTGAATTTCAGAACGCGCAGCTTCGGTCCGCGCACGTGGCGCACGATCTTCGCCGTGACCTTGGCTTTGGACGCGTCTCCACCGCTCAGAAACTTGGGCTCGTCGGTGTGGACGGCCAGCACTTCGTCAAAGGTAACTTTGTGGCCGGTCTTGCCGGCCAGCTTTTCGACCCGGATGGTGTCGCCGGGAGTAACGCGATATTGTTTGCCGCCGCTACGAATCACTGCGTACATCGGTCCTCCTGCCTGCATTGGAACTTAACATTATAGAGGGGATATGCAGAGCGCGTCAACTTGAGGTTGGCAGTTAGTTTTCGTGTACGTGGCATCAAATGTTTTAAAACTGCTTTAACACAAGACCGTGGTAAGAATGATGTGCACAGTTCCCCGCTGATGCGGCCCTTCTTGGGGGAGGCCAGCGCGTGATCGTATGGAACACACGTCAGGATTTTTGTCCGTTTTGCCACTCACGGGATGTTAGCCGATCCAGAAGGCAAGGTTTGATGGAGCAATGGTTTCTGGCGCTAACACCGCTGCGTCCTTACCGCTGCGGAAAATGCGATAGGCGCCATTACGCGCGGAGGTTACGCGAGGTGCGAAACGCATCAAGCCGGCGAACGGATAGCGGCAACGCATAGACGTGGTGTTCTGTTACGATTTCCAGCGGCTTCCTTCCGCGGGGAAAATCCCTAAATTATTTTGCCCAGGCCAAACCGTCGGCGCCTTTGCCGGCGTCGATCAGTTTTACCGACCAATCGCTGATGTTGACGGCAGCGACCTGGCCGGTGCTGATGCATGAGACGTAGGCGATTTTTCCATCTGGACGAATTAAAACTTCCTGCGGATTTGCGGCAACCTCCACAACTTTTGAGACCTTCATAGTTTTCAAGTCGATGACGGCTACGCTGTTTTTGTCCGGAATTGCGATGAGCAGCATTGCGCCATTTGGAGTTACGGCGCTGCCGTAACCCATGCCGGGGAGATCAATCCAGCGGTCGACTTTGTTTGTTTCCGTGGAGATTACGGCGAGGCGCGGTTTTTCTGTGTCCGAGGTGAAGACCCATTTTCCGTCAGTGGAAACTGAAATTCGCTGCACATGATCGGCGACTTTTATTACGTTGAGCGTTTTGCGATTGGCGATATCGAGCACCGAAACAGTTCCGGGGCCGACGTTCGCGGTGTAGCCGCGCGCGCCGTCGGGAGAAATTGCGAGCATGTGCGATTCGGGCTGGCCGGTGGGAATTTCGCCGACGATTTTCAGCGAGCGCGGATCAATGACGGTGATGGATTGTTTTAATTCGGTGGTGACGTAGAGCACGCCGTCTTTTGGCCCGATCACCGCGCAGTGGGGACGCACGCCGCGATCAAATTTTATGGTTTGAATTGTGCGGCGAGTTTCGAGATCGATGACGTCGATGGCGCTTCCGTCGGTACCGGGTTTGCCGACGCCGGAATTTCCGTAGATTGGAACGAAGGCGAGTTTGCCGTCGGACGATGCTACAACTTCATGAGCGGTGATTCCGGATTCTGCGACGGTGGCAACTTGCTTTGCGGCATCGGGATCGATGAGGCCGAGAGTGTTTCCTGCTTTGTTGGCGACGAGAAGGTACATGTGTTCACCGGACATGGGAGTTCGCGAGGGCTGTGAAGTGGGCGAGGGCGTGGCGAGAATCGCTGCCGCTGCTACAACCGCGAGGATAATTCGTTGCGTCACGGATACACCTCCAGTGCGGGCATCATAGCTCGAAATTTACGTCTTCTACCACGGGACAGCGAATAAATTTGTGCGGTAACGGCATCTAAACTGAGCGCGCCATTCAATGCTTGTTTGTGGCGTAACTTGTTGCTAGATTAAGTCCAACCGGCCCTGGGGAAAGGGTGCTCCCAGCACCTTGAAGGTAGGCTAGATATGCACGCTTCCGATGGAAGTCATTGCCCCGCCTGTACAAGCGATAAAATAGTGCGATCCCGCCGAAGAAGTTTTTTCGAGCGTTCCATCTTGCCAATTGTGGGCCGGCGTCCTTACCGCTGCGTGGCCTGCCAACAGCGTTTCTATAAACGCATGAATCCGGCAGATAGGTCTGAAGCGCCGGAACCCGTGCGGGAAAAAGAAGCGCAAATATTCGGACATTAAATTCCGCAATCGATTCCACAAAATATTTCGCACGGAGCGCCGAACCTGCAAAGCGCCCCGTGCGAATTGTTCGCTTCAGTTTAAGTTTCTTCTATTGATGTCCGCCTTTGCCTGTGATGGTTGAAGTGATTGAGTAGTCCGGCCAGCAACCGAGCGTTGCTGGATCGGCGTTGAATATTGAATTATTCTGAACGCCACCACGGCCACCGCCCGCTGCTGGGGCAGTTTCCGCGGTCAGCGGGATTTTCGGATCGAGAGCGCGTGCGATGTTGTCCTTCACGGCGTTCAAGTGAGCGCGCGTGTCGGCATCTTTCGCGTTCGGCAATGCCGCCGTCACCTGCTCGGAAAGATCCTTCAGGTCCTGACGGAACAACGCGCGAACTTCCTCGAAGCCGGTGGTCCGCTCGTTGATTTTGGTGGTGAGTTCTTCGACGTAACCGTCCTGCAAATTGCGGCGGTAGACGTCAATTGTTACCGACGGATTGGATAGCTCGCTCCAAATTCCTTTTCGCACATCGGAAAGGAATTCAGCGGCGGGATAGGCTTGCGCCGGCTCGAACGCTTCGATTTCGATCATGCGCTCAAGCTTGGCGTCCTGGAACAACCGAGTGAGAACGGACATTTGCGCGGTGCGAATACGGGCCAGTTCACCGGCCGGCTCGAAGAGCGCGAGCAGTTCCGGTTTGATGAGCCACGTTGGTGTCGCAAAGGCGTTTTCGTTCAGGAATTTCACCGCTGCTACTTGTTGCGCTTTCGGAGTGGGCCAGAATTGCGGACCTTTTTGACCGGGATATTTATCTTGAGATTCTATGCCGCCCGGAATTACAGCGACGTGGCCCATTTCAAGAGTCCACTGGCCGAGCACGCGTCCGTAAACTTCGCTGAGTCGCGTGTACGGTTCAGTGGGATCCGTGGTCGTTGCTGGAATCAGATTGTTCATGACGAGGTGAAGATTCTTCATACCCATGCCGGTTGAATAGACGGCATCGGCATCGCCAACCGCTTCCGTATTTTCGCCGGGGTCGCTACCATTCGCGCGATCGGTTGAAAAACGGAACCATTTGGTCGTGTCCTGTTCGCGCGACCATTTATCGAGCGTTGCTTTTTCGTCGTCCGAAGTTTTTGCGCCGGGAATTATGGCGTAGCCCCAGTGAGTGGCCCAAATATCGTAGGGACCAATTCGGGGGATCAAATCTTCGGGTGGAATGTGGTCTTCCGGCTGAGCAACATAGTTGAAGCGCGAATAATCCATCAGCGTCGCGACGTGACCCATGGTGTGCAACCATTTCGGATCGCGGATTTTGTCCACGTCATAGAGCGAACTGGACTTCATATTGTGCTGGAAGCCGAGCGTGTGGCCGACTTCGTGCGCGATTACATATTCCATCAAGCGGCCCATAAGATCGTCGGGCAAAGGAAGTGTCTTCGCGCGCGGATCCAGGGGACCGACCTGAGTGAAATACCAGTCCGAGGCCAGATTCATCACGTTGTGATAGACCTGAATATCGGCGTTCAGAACTTCTCCGGTGCGTGGATCGTGAATGTTCGGGCCGACGGCATTTTCCGTGGTGGAAGGCAGCCAGCGAACAACTGAGTTGCGAACGTCTTCCACATTCCAGGTTGGATCTTCCTGAGGAGTCGGAGCATATTTCCCGACGATGGCATTCTTGAATCCGGCGGCGGCGAAAGCGGGTTGCCAATCTTCGATTGCTTTCTTTACCCAGGGCTTCCACTTGTCCGGCGTCGCAGGGTCAACGTAATAAACAATTTGCTTCACCGGTTCGCAATCTTTCACGCAGGAAGGATCTTTCTTCTCGAGTCTCCAGCGTGTGATGTAAGTTCTGCGGACGGCGCGATGTTCGTCACGGCCGAAGTCTTCCTGAGAAATTGAAAAGTATCCAACGCGTTCATCGAACAGGCGCGGAACCATTTTATTTTCGGGGAGCTTGACCATGCTGAAATGCATCAGCACGGTGGCGCTATTTCCGCGCATGCCCGCGGCACCGCGTCCACCGCGGCCCGGCGCTGGAGCTGGCTCGCCCCGGCCACCCGCGGCAGGAGCTTCCGGAGGATTGGTGTAAGTTTGCGCGGCTTCTACTTCGATGTTTTCCGGGAAGGCGCGAATGCGATCGATGTAGGAGCGCGTCGCGTCAAATCCACGCGCTCGAAGCGGACCGCGCGCGCTGAACTCCGGAACTTCTGTGGCGTAAAGTCGAGTGACTTCGATTACCGGCGCGTCATTCTTTCCGAAGGCGCGGATGGGGAAGGCCATCAAGATGGAGTCATCGTTCGCCGCTTGAACTGCTGAAGCGATGGGCAGGCTTTCATCGGCAACAATTTCGTAAGACACGCTGCGGAGGAACACGGTGTTGCCGTGACGTTCCCAGCGCACGACGTGATTGCCGGCATCCTGACCGCCGTAGCCGACGCCGAGAGTTGTCTTTGCGATCAGCGTGACCCACAGGAAATCTTTGTTGAGTTGCGAGGCGGGAATTTCGTAAAAATAAGTGTCTTTAATCTGGTGAACGTCGAAAACGCCGTGCTGAGTTTTTGCGTCGGCGGTAATCACGCGATCGTATGCGATCGGTTCGGCCTGCGCCGCAGCTGCTCCGCCACGGCCTGCTCCGGCCTGGCCTCTGCCGCCAGCGGGAGGCGGAGTTTCATCCTGCGCGCGAACTCCGATCGCCAGTCCGAGGCAAAGAATTGTTGCTACTGCGAAAAACTTTGCTGCTGATTTCATGTCGTCCTCTCCTACAGAAAGAATCTCCAAAGCTCAGCCGGGGAACTCGCGGTCCCAAGGAAGATAATTAAATGTCATTTCCGGTTAAACGCTCTTATATCACGCCAAGCGGAGTTGCGTCTAAAAATCGAAGCGGTAACCTATTATCATTTTCGCGATGAAATGGTCGGTGGAAGCTGTCATACCGACGCCTGCGCCAAAATTGATTTCCCATTTCGGATTAAGGTTCAAATTAATCGCGGGAAATATTTGTTGTTCCTGTTCGTGGAGCGGATCGAATCCGGTGATGGGGCCGAGCGAGCCGTAATATTCGAGGGCGCCGTTAATTTTTTTTGTGAAGTCGTATCCGATGGTTGCGTTTGGAGAAAAGCCCGGAGCTTTGCCTGCATTTTCGCCGTGATAGGAAAGTTCGAGTGAGGGATTAAACGCGAAATACCATTTGCCCAACTGCTTATCAATAATGGGGCGGATTTCCTGCGTCCAAGTATCGGGAGAAAACTGGCGGCGCTGGTATCCAATTTCGGTGGAAAGGCTTACGCCCACGGGCCAATGCCAACTTTCGGGAACGCGAACGCGCGGACGAATGTGATCGCCAACCCAGTCAATGCCCTGGCCGGAGCGTTCGGATGTGAAAATATAAAATCCAACTTCAAACCAGGAAGTGAAACCATGAGTGATTTCAAAAGTTTCGTGCAGCGCGTGCTCGGTCGGAAATAATCCATCCTGAATTGTTTTCGAGCCTTCAAAAGTGAAGTTGCTGTGGAGTTCGAGCATAGTGTGGCCGGGCGCGACGGTATCCGCGCCATAGACCTGAATTTCGTAATTGTCCTGCGCGGATGCTGGAGAACTAGCGACGGTAGTAAGTGCCGCTGTGATGAGGAACACACCCGCCAATAAAGTTTTCATCTTATTCCCATGATGGAATGCCGCGAAAGGATTGCTGGCTTAAGACGCGCCGCCAGCTTTCCGGGTTTCACGCCCGCGGATGGGCCTTATCATACACTTCCATGAGCTGACGGATAGAAGCGTGAGTATATTTCTGAGTGGTAGAGAGCGAAGCGTGGCCGAGTAATTCCTGAATTGCGCGCAAGTCGGCGCCATCGGCTAGAAGATGAGTGGCGAAGGCGTGGCGCAACGAGTGCGGATGCAGGCTCCAATCGACGCCCGCGAGTTTCACATATTTATTTACGATGCGGCGAACGCTGCGAGTGGTGAGGCGTCTTCCGGAAAAGTTTAGGAAAATTGCGGGAGTGGGAATTTTCGATTTTCCTTTGGTGAGCAATTCCGTTCGCAGATTCCAGTAATTATCCATGGCGGTTTGCGCTTTTCCGCCGAAGGGCACGATGCGTTCCTTGCGTCCTTTGCCGCGAACGCGAAGCATTTGCTGCGCGCGGTCCATGTCTTCGTCATTCAGGCCGACGAGTTCGCTAACGCGCAGGCCGGAAGCGTAAAGCAATTCGATGATGGCGCGATCTCGCGGCAGCATGACGCGCGAATCGTCAACTGCGGGCCGTGCGGAGGGCGCAATACTTTTTTCGGCGCCGGGCTTGCGGCGCGATTTTCTGCCGGGCAATGCGCGGATGGGGCCGCCCAGTTGATCGAGAAATAAATTCAGTTCGCCGGCGGGCACGACAATCGGCACGCGCTTGGGCAGCCGAGGAGTGGCCACGAGTTTCGCGGGATTATTTTCGATTAATCCTTCGCGATTGCAGAATTTGAAAAATGAGCGAAGAGAGGTGAGCTTGCGCGCGACGGAACTTTTTTGAAGTCCGAGGGAATGGAGTTGGCCGAGGAACTCACGGATGAGCCGGTGATCGACGTCACGCGGTTCCAAATGTTTTTTCGCACGGGGAGAAGTAGTCGTGGAGGCGTCTTCTGGGGGAGAAATATATTTTAGGAATTGCTCGAGATCGGAACTGTAATTCGTGATGGTGTGCGCGGAAGCGTTGCGCTCGTTCTGCAGATAATTCAGAAATTTCCCGATTGCGTCTTTCACGTCAACTTCAGGCGTGCCCGAATTCATGGCGAAATTATAGCGCGGAAGCAGCTAGAGGAACGCGGGCGTGCGGCGATTTCTAAATCACCCGCACAGGTAATTGCAAAAAGAATGAACATGTGGCCGGGCGATTCTTACTCAGCCGACGACGACGGGTTCGGCGGGCTGACCGAGCGGCGCGGGCTCCGGCGCCGCCACTTCCCAATCGCATCCTTCTTTAATGCAGGCGCGGACATTGCCCGTCTTCAGATTTTTTTCCACGATGAAAGGCGCGCCGCACTTCGGGCACGATTCGATGATCGGCTGATAAGGCGTGGTGAAGTCGCATTCCGGATATTTATTGCAGCCGAAGAAAACTCGCTGGCCGCGCTTGGTCATGCGCTGGACGAGTTCGCCGACTCCGCACTTGGGGCAGGCGATGCCCAGAGTTTTCGCGCGAATGTATTTGCACTTGGGATAGGTGGTGCAGCCGATGAATTCGCCGTAGCGGCCGAAACGTTTTACGAGCGGCTCGCCGCAGTCTGGACATTTTTCTTCGAGAATTTCATCGGGCTGACGAGCTTTGCGCGTGCCTTGCACCAACTTCAACGTTGTTTTGCAATCCGGATAAGCGCTGCAGGCGAGGAAAGTTCCGAAGCGTCCACGCTTGATCACCATTTCCTTGCCGCACTCAGGACAGGGCACTACGGGATTTTCACCGTCCATGGGAAGTTCGGGCGAAAGATCGCGCGTGTAGTCGCAATCGGGATAACGATCGCAGCCCATGAAAAATCCGTTGCGGCTGATGCGCTCGAGCAGATGGCCCTTTTCACATTTCGGGCAAAGTTCGTCGGTGGGAATTCCAATTTTGTAGGATTCCATGTCGACGCGCGCGAGCGCTAAATCTTTCACGAAGCGGTCGTAAAATTCGCCGACTGCTTGTTTCCAAGGCAATTTGCCTTCCTCGACTTCGTCCAATTCTTCTTCCATGCGTGCGGTGAATCCTAGATCGAAAATATCCTCGAAGCCTTTCACCAGCAGGACGCTTACTTTCGCGCCGAGCATTGTGGGCGTAAATTTGCCGAGTTCTTTGGTGACGTATTCGCGCTCGACGATTGTGGAAATGATCGCGGCGTATGTGGATGGGCGTCCGATTCCTTTTTCTTCGAGTTCTTTGACGAGAGTTGCTTCCGTGTATCGCGGAGGAGGCTCGGTGAAATGTTGTTCGGAGCGAACTGGTAGCGCAGCTTCAGATCCCTCGCTTGCTTCGGGTGCGGCGAGTTTCAGAATTTCATTTTCAGTTACACGTGGCAGACGCTTGCCTTCGGCTTCGGCGTCGTCACCCTTTTCCATATCTTCTTCGCCGGAGCGATAGGCGGCGAGGTATCCGGCAAATTTTTCGACGGAGCCTGACGCGCGGAAAACATAATCTCCGGCGGCGACGTCGATGGTTGTTTGGTCGAACACGGCGGGAACCATTTGCGAGGCTACGAATCGCTGCCAAATTAATTGATAGAGTTTGAAGGATTCGTCGTCGAGAAATCGGCGGACAGAATCTGGAGTTCGCGCGGCGTCGGTCGGGCGAATTGCTTCGTGCGCATCCTGCGCGTCTTTCTTGCTCTTATAGAAATTTGGTTTCTCGGGCAGATAATCCGCGCCGTAAAGTTCTGGAATCAGCAAGCGAACTTGATCGAGCGCGTCATTCGATACGCGCACGGAATCGGTGCGCATGTAAGTGATGAGCGCGATGGAGCCTTCGTCGCCGAGCTCGACGCCTTCGTACAATTTCTGCGCGATGCCCATGGTGCGTTTCGCGGTGTAGCGCAGGCGATTGTACGAAGCTTGTTGCAATTTGGAGGTTGTGAACGGTGGCGCGGCGTTGCGGCGCTTTTCTTTCTGGACGACTTCGGCAACTTGCCACTTTGCTTTTTTCAGCTCGTCGAGAATCGCGGTGGCTTGCGCTTCATTTGTGATTTCAATTTCTTCGTCTTTGTGGCGCCAGAGCTTTGCAGTGAAAATTGGGGGCTCGGCGGCTTGCAGACGCGCGTGAATCGTCCAATATTCTTTGGGGATGAACGCTTTGATTTCGAGTTCGCGTTCGGCTATCAATCGCAGAGCTACGGTTTGCACGCGGCCGGCGGAAAGTCCGCGGCGCACTTTTTCCCACAGGACGGGAGAAATTTTGTAGCCGACGATTCTGTCTAGGACGCGGCGGGCTTGCTGCGCGTCGACCAAGTTTTCATTTACCTGGCCGGCGACGTCGAACGCGGCGCGAATCGCTTTCGGGGTAATTTCGTTGAACATGACGCGGAAAATTTTCTTCCGCATATCTTTTGGAACATCTTCGGCTACCGGGGGCGCAACAATTTTGCCCTCGGCGGTCTCGGCGGCGGTCTTCTTGCTCTTTCGGCCCCAGCGATTTACGGCGGGAACGTATCCCTCGAAAAGATCTTCCTTGGACATCGTCAACACTTCGGTCAAGTGCGCGCAGATTGCTTCGCCTTCGCGATCGGGGTCAGCGGCCAGATAAATTGCGTCGGCGTTGGCGGCAGCTTTGCGCAAATCGTTCACGACTTTATCTTTGCCGGGAATCACGACGTAGGTTGGCTCAAAAATTTTCGCCGGATTGTATGGCTTCACTTTTACTTCCGGCTTTTTCTTTGTGCTGGCGCGCTTCTTGGTAGTTTTCTTCTTCGCCGGCTTATCTTCGTCGGGAGGCAGAACGATACCGATATCCTTTTTCGGCAGGTCCATCACGTGCCCGATGGAGGCCTTGACGCTGAAATTGCGTCCCAAATATTTGTTAATCGTTTTCGCCTTAGCCGGCGATTCAACGATGACGAGTGACTTTCCCATTTAATTGTTTTAAGCCGAAACCCGGAGGGGCGGGTTGGCGTGTGTCCTTCTGGCTACCGTTATTTTGATGCCGCCAATTTTCAGAGCATAACGCGCACGAATTGTTTCCCCGGCATTTGGCGAATGATCCCCTTCAATTCCATTTCGCAAAGCGCCGCCAGCACCGCGGAAGAAGTCATGCCGGAAGTTTCCACGATCTCGTCGACATGCAACGTCTGATCGGTGCTCAACAATTCGTACAGCTTTTTTTGCTCGGGCGCAAGTGCTTCCGCAAAAAGTGATTCGCGTTCTCCAGCCCCCGGTGTTTCCACCGGGAATAATTCCGCGCGAATTTCGGTCGGCAACTCCTCGACAACGTCTTCCCATCCGGTGACAAGTTTCGCGCCCTGCTTAATCAATTGATTCGGTGCGAAGCTGGAAGGTTGCGTGCAATTTCCTGGCACGCCGAACACTTCGCGTCCGAATTCCATTGCGAGACGCGCTGTGATTAACGATCCGGAATATTGTTCGCCCTCGACAACGATTGTGCCGAGGCTCATTCCGGCGACGATTCTGTTTCGCACGGGAAAATTTTCGGGAGCTGCGTGCGCGCCGAGAGGGAATTCACTAATCAATGCGCCGCGCTTTTCCACTTCCGCGAAAACTTTTTTGTTTTCCTTCGGATAGATCACATCGATGCCGGTGCCGAGCACGCCGACTGTTTGGCCCCGTGCCGAAGCACATGCGCCTCGATGCGCCAGACAATCGATGCCACGCGCGAGTCCGCTGACGATCACCAGGCCGCGATCGGCCAGGTCACGTGCGATCCTCTCAGCCATTTGATTCCCGTAAGGCGTCGGACGACGCGTGCCGACGATCGAAATCGAATACCGGCGCAGCACTTGCAAATCGCCCTTCACGTAAAGCATCGGCGGTGGATCGTAAATTTCCAGCAAGCGCGAGGGATATTCGCTTTCGCCCCAGTGAAGCAACTGGACTCCGAGTTCCCGCAATTGGCCGAGTTCCTTTTCGGCTTTTGAGAATGCGCCATGCGAAACGATGGCTTGCACTGTGGCGCCCGTCAAGTTGCAGGCTTCGAGTGCGGTTCGAGAGGCTGCGAACACACCTTCAGGAGTGCCAAACTCGCGCAGCACGCGAGCGGTGAGCCTTGATCCAAGTCCCGGAGTGAGAGACAGGGCCAGCCAAGAGAGGGAAACGTCTAGTTCCACTATGGAACAGACGGTAGGCTTATGTTGCCGATGTTGTCAAGTCACATCGTTGTTTCAGGTCGGCTCAGCTTCAAAGAAATCGAGTGTTTGTGAATTCCGGTGAATGGTAGATAATGACGCAAATGCATGCAGCCGCCACGGGGAAGCTTGTTGAAGAATCCTTAACGCAAGAGATTGTGAATCTTGCCGCGTACGTTCCTGCTGAGTTGGGCGATCTAGAAAATCTTCAAACTGCGATTCCTCGAATCGCAAAAGATGAGGAAGCGATTCAGCGAATTGAACGCGCGGTGCAGACGATACCGACGAACCATCATCTCCGTCTTGGTGACGCCCGAAAAATGTTCGGGCTGAAAGATGAGAGCGTGCATTTGATTCTGACTTCTCCACCCTATTGGACGCTCAAGGAATATCGCGAATCCGAAGGGCAACTCGGTCACGTCGAGGACTATGATGAGTTTCTTGAGGAGCTGGATAAAGTTTGGAAGCAATGCTATCGGGCGTTGGTTCCGGGAGGGCGTTTGATTTGTGTTGTGGGCGATGTTTGTCTTTCACGCCGTGAAAATGGCGGCAGGCATACGGTAGTTCCGTTGCATTCATCTATTCAGGAACGTTGCCGTAAGTTGGGATTCGATAATTTGGCGCCGATCATTTGGCACAAGATTTCCAACGCGGCGTATGAAGTTGATGGAGGCTCCGGCTTTCTCGGGAAGCCTTATGAACCCAACTCCGTAATCAAGAATGATATTGAGTTTATTTTGATGGAGCGGAAACCCGGCGGCTATCGCGCTCCCGATATTCCCACCAAGCTTCTGAGCGTGATTTCCGCGGAGAATTATAAGAAATGGTTCCAGCAGATTTGGAGCGGAGTGACAGGTGCGTCGACAAAACAGCATCCGGCACCTTATCCGATCGAGCTTGCTGAAAGACTTGTGCGGATGTTCAGCTTTGCGGGAGATACCGTGCTCGATCCATTTATGGGAACGGGAACCACGACCGTCGCGTCCGCGAAGTGGGGGCGTAACAGCGTGGGCTACGAAATTGATCCCCACTATTACAAGTTGGCTGAAAAACGGATTGCCGAAGATACTTCCTCGCTATTCAACTCCGCAGAAGTTCACAAGGTTGCTGCGAAGTAGGCGAGCGTATGGCTCTTGATTCAGCTCTCGAACAAAAACTGCGAAGTGCGATCAAACATTTTTGGACCACTCGAAAATCCCAGTCAAAAAAGCAGGGAGCCAAGACCGGCACGAGAGACGCCGGCGCGCGAACTGCCGTAACGGGTGGCCGTCAGATGGACGGCTTTGTTTCACTCGTGCGTGAATACTTGTGCTCGAACGGTCTTCCAAAGGCGCAGGTGTATTGTCAAAGGAAGGTTGAACTTCCCGGGTGGTATCGCCCCGAAAAGAAATGGGATCTTCTGGTGGTGGCCGATGGACAATTTCTCGCCGGTATCGAATTCAAATCTCAGGTTGGTTCGTTCGGAAATAACTACAACAATCGAACCGAAGAGGCAATCGGGAGTGCGAGCGACATTTGGGCCGCTTATCGAGAGGGTGCTTTCAAACCTTCCGCGCGTCCGTGGCTTGGATACATGATGCTGTTGGAAGAAACGCTGGCGTCTACTCGTCCAGTAAAGGCGCAAGAACCACACTTCAAAGTTTTTCCTGAATTTAAATCCGCTTCGTACGCGAAGCGATACGAAATTCTTCTGACGAAACTTGTCCGCGAAAGACTGTACGATTCGGCATGCTTCCTTTTATCTGACGCGAAGCGAGGCGTGCGCGGGTATTACAAAGAACCTGCGACGGAACTTGGTTTCGAGAATTTCTTTGCGTCGTTGTTGGCGCGCGCGATCGCTACGTCTAAAGCTAGATAGCCCGAACGCTGAATCACCGTTGCGGTGATTCAATTCCCGACGCCATCCCAGTCGTCGTCCGAACCGATAGGCATTCCATCAGGTAATGTCGTCGGACGTGGGATTACAAAAGTTTTTGGATCGCCGAGATATTGGCGGATTTGCTCGGCGCCGTAGAAATATGCGGCGTGCCAGCTTTCGTCAAGGCCGGGAGCGATTTGTTTTGTGAGCCACTCGCGCAGATCGTTTAATTTTAGAGAAGCCGTGGCGCGAACTTGTGCTGCCGCGTTTTGATCGTTTGCGAGTGTCATCAGATCGTAGAGGACTACGTCATTTACAACGCGCTGAATTTCCGCGTTGGTACCGGTAGCGTGGGGGGCTTTCCATGTGGACGTGAATATTTTGTCCACAACTTCGCCGAAGCCGGCGACTTGTGGATTTTGCGCGTGCATTTCGATTAGGCGTTCCGCGCGCTCCGGATCGAATAGGAACGTGAGGGTGTGGGTGGCGGCGGTTTCTGCGGGACTTAGCGCGTCAAACGCTGGCGCGGTGCGGCGGCGGAACAATTCGCGATTTTGCGGATAATCGGGTGGGCGCGGAGGAATTAGTTTCAGCAGAGAATCGGGCAGAGCTAGCGCGGAGGGCGTTAAAGTTGCGAGCACTGCGTCGAGCGCACGCTTTTGTTCCGCGGGAGGAACTGGTTTTGTTGGCGTAAGCACATCGCCGCGCAGCGCGAAGGTGTAGTCCACTCCGCCGACAACTTTCGCGGCTGCTTCTACTTGATAGCGATGCAGCAAATAGAGCGGCACGAGCACGTCTTCGAGCGTGGCCATGGGCTCGCCTTCGCGAATATTATTTTCACCGAAACGCTTCAGCGCCGCCGCGCGAACTTTCATGATGCGATCGAGTTCGTCCACGGCGTTGCTGCCGGAATCCCACAAATGCGCGTAGGGGCTCATCGCGGAAGCTGGACGCGCGTCTTGATCGGTTAAATAGCGCTGACCGCTAAGGTACGCGTCATTCATTATTTTATTTAGAGCGGCGTGCTCGTCGGTGCCCGCGTCAAATTGGCGATAGCCGAAATTAATTGCGACTTTGTCCCACGATCCGATGCCGACGGCGTATGCGTCGGAAAGATCGGGAACGCCATTCGCGTCCAATTTAATTGTTGGCGGGGGATAGTCCATCACCGACGCGCGATTCACTGTGCTGGCAGTGTAATTGTGTGCGAGGCCGAGTGTGTGGCCGACTTCATGCGCGGCCAGTTGACGCATTCGCGCAACGACCATCGCCATCAGTTGTGGGGAAACTGCTTTTCCTTTTTCGTACGGAGCCATCAGGCCGACGGCGATCATGTAATCCTGTTCGGCGCGAAGCGAGCCGAGCGAAACTTGTCCTTTGATAATTTCGCCTGTGCGCGGATCCGTGACCGAAGCGCCGTACGACCAGCCGCGGGTTGAGCGATGCACCCACTGGATCACGTTGTAGCGAATGTCCATTGGATCGGCGCCTTCGGGCATCAGCTCGACACGAAATGCATTCTTGAATCCCGCAGCTTCAAATGCTTGGTTCCACCAGCTTGCGCCTTCCACCAGCGCGGAACGAATCGGTTCTGGTGCGCCGCGGTCAACGTAATAAATCAGCGGCTGAACGGCTTCGCTCACTGCGGCGGTGGGATCTTTTTTCTCGAGCCGATGACGGGTGATGAATCGCTTTTCGCGTGGCTCGTCAATCGGAGCGGAGAAGTCCATGAAAGATGTGCCGAAATAACCGGAGCGCGGATCGTAGGGGCGCGGTTTGAATCCGGGCGGAGGCAATTCGATTAGCGATTGATGCTCGCGCACCGTAACCGCGGTCGCGTCTGGCGCAACTTGACGGACGAGGGGGCCCGGCTCGTCGCTTACAAATGTGAGCGTGACTTCCACTTCTGTGTTCTTTGGAAAGTTTTTTGTGCGCGGCAAATAGAAGGCGCAGCGCGTGGGATCGAGACGGAACATTCCCTGCTGCATGCGGCGCAAAGTGGAGGTTACGTTGTGCGCGTCGCGCAGGAAAAAGTTTGTGGCATCGACGAGCACGGTACTGCCGTCTTCAGCGGCTACGTCAAATCCGAACATCACGGATTGGGGGAACGATTGCTCGACGGCCTGCTTCTCGTCGGCGTTATCGGTGATGGCGCGGAAGGCTTCGTTCGGTTCCATCATCAGGACACGCGGGCCGGTGCGCTGAAATTTTACGACGTGCGAACGGCCGCCCTGTCCGCGATCGAGGCCGAGGTCGTTCTGACCAATTCCCGCGGGCAGTGATTCCATGAAAAGGAATTCGGTGTCCCACTTGTCAATTTGCAGCCAGATTTTTCCGGCGCGGGCGTCCCAAAAGAAAGGGAAATAGCCGTCGAACTTCTGCATGCCGGTTGTTTTAGCGGAGACAGTTGGCAACGGGCCCGTTGCTGCGCCGCCGGCTTCGCCGCGTCCTTGGGCTGTTGCGCCTTGCGCGAACGTGCCGACGCAGGCCGTCGCTACGATAAAACAAATCCACAAAATCCGCCGCATAGAGTGCCTCCGAATTCCGAGAACAATAATGATGTAAGGTTTATAGCAAACTGTGCTGCGGAATTCGCGTAAAATCGGCGCTTCCGACGGTCCCGTGAAGATCTGCATCCTTATTAATGTGGGTCCGGCATCACAATGAGTCCGAAAATAATGGAATTCTGCCCTTATATCCCGGGAATAGATAACGACAGGCGAGTTTGGTCGTCGAAGGTAGAGATGCTTCCGGCCACTGATATTAGCGATGACGACCTGACGATCCGCCTGCGCGCGGGCGACGAAGATGCGTTTACTTTCGTGTTCCGTCGATGGCAAGGGCCGATATTTCGTTTTGCTTTGCATATGAGTGGGAATCGCACGTTAGCTGAGGACGCGACGCAGGAAGTTTTTATGACACTGATTCGACAAACCGCGCAGTTCGATTCCGCGAAAGGAAAGCTGGGCGCATTTCTTTTTGGCATCGCGCGGAATCAAGTGTTGAAGCGGTTGGAACGCGAACGGCCTTACACGTCATTGGATCTGAATTGGGAAGAGGCGTCGGATTTGCGCGCGGAATCGGTAACGCAACCGAGTGGGGCGGCGCCGTCGGATGACGAAACTCGTGTGGCGGCAATTGAACAAGTGCGGCAGGCCATTCTCACGCTGCCGCCCGACTATCGCGAAGTTGTGGCGCTGTGCGATTTGGAAGAAATGAGTTACGACGAAGCGGCTGTAGCATTGGGATGCGCGGCGGGTACGGTTGCTTCGCGTTTGCATCGAGGGCGCGCGCTACTTGCGGCGAAATTGCGTAAGGCTCGGAGGCCGCAGGCAAATAAATCGATGTCGGCGATTCCGAGCGCCGCGAGGAATTTACTTTCGCCGATGGCGGCGAAGTTTCAGGCACAGAAAGCGCCCAAATGAACTGCGAACAGTTTGAACAGCTCGCGCAACAAATTGCGCACAACGAATTGCGCGACGGCGAACTTTTGCGAACTGCTATGAATCACGCGGCGCAGTGCGGTGCCTGTGATGCGATTTTGACGGAGGCGCGCGAACTGGCCTTCGCGGTTACGTCGCTCGCAGCGCGGGATAAATTGATGGAGGTTCCGGCACGGATGGAGTCGACGCTTCGCGCGGCATTTGTGCGAGAGCGCGCTGCTGACAAACGTTCGCGGAAAAATGTTTTCGTAGGGGCCTTTAGGTGGGCCGCTGTTTCGCTGGTTGCTGCAGCGGTAATCCTGGCCGTTATTCTTCTGCCGCGAATTCTGAATCGCAAACCTGATGCGAATCGCGCGGCGGTAACGCCGACGCAAGCGGCGTCACCCGCCGTTGCGGAAACAAAAATTGTGCCAGCGCCTTCGACGGTCGCGCCCGTCGTTCGGAAACATCTTGCTGCAGCGCGCAAACCGAAAAAGAATCTTGCGGAACCGGAAACAACTCTCACCGGCTTCCTCGCGCTGCCTTACGCCGACGATCTTTCGACCATCGAATATGGTGCGATCGTACGTTTGCAAATGTCTCGCGCCGATTTGGCGTGGCTGGGGCTTCCGGTGCCCATCAGTGACACCGGAGAGAAAGTTACCGCGGATTTATTCGTGAACGGAAGCGGAACGCCGGAAGCAATTCGTCTGGTGCGGTAGAACGTGTTGAGTTGGATGGAATAATTTCGGGAAGAAATTTGGGAACGCTGAATTCACTAGACGTAAAAAAGGAGCTTTATGAAAATAAATTTGAAGTGCCAAATTATATTGGCTTCTGGACTGGCGATTTTGCTCGGCGCTGCCGGCGTGTCCGCGCAGTCCGGTTCTGACGCAGGTGCGAATGCCGAAGTGCTCGCGAAAACTATCACACAAACCATGCAGTCCAACGGCGGAGCGGGAGGCTCGGTTGCTTTCACCACGAGTATTGTCGGGACATACTCGAAGCCTGTTACCGGCGCGCCGTATTCGGCGAAGATTGTGACGGAATCGGTGCAGCCTTTTCCCGATGGCAATAGCATCACGCATACGTCCACGTCGACGGTCTATCGCGATGCGCAGGGGCGCACACGGCGCGAGCAAAATATTAATATTGTGGGGCCTTCTCAAGTTTCGGGATCTCCGATTCAATTCATTACCATTGATGATCCGGTCTCCGGCGTCCGCTACACGCTGAATCCAAATAAGATGACGGCGACGCAATTTGCAACTTCGGGAGCGGCAGGCTCGCTACCGGTGAAGGTTGTCGACAACCCGAACGGCTCGGCGGTGATTACATATTCAATCAGCGGGGATGGTTTGGGCGGGGGCGGCGGGGGACGGGGTGGCAGCGTATCGGTGATGTCGCCCGAAGTTTCCACGGATAACGTAACAACCGAATCGCTCGGCGCGGATACGATGCAAGGACTTTCCGTGCTGGGGACGCGAGTGACGCGCACAATTCCCGCGGGCCAAATCGGAAATGCGCAGCCCATTCTGATTATCACGGATAAGTGGTACTCGCAGGATTTGCAAATTGAAGTAAAGACGGTGCATTCCGATCCGCGCACGGGAACGACGACCACGACCGTGACGAATCTTTCGCGGAGTGAGCCGAGTCCGTCGCTGTTCACGGTGCCGCCGGGATATACGATCTCAACGGGCGGCAGGGGCGCGAGCCAAATCACAATCAAGCCTGACGAGCCGCTATAGCGCCAATTTTTTCGGCGAGATTTGGCGGCCTGATGGCGTCTGTTCTTCATCGCGCGAGCGAAAGGCACACTTTCGCTCGCGCTTTGTTTTAGGATGGATTTCGGTCGGACCTGTAGCGATTGCAAACGTTACGCTCGAATTTCTTGGCACCAGTCTTCAACTCGCGTTTCCGGCTGGGCCGGTTCTCTGATACACTTGCCTCTTCGCCTCGATTGTTCATTGGTGTTTATTAGAGTTTATTTCCAAGATGGAGTGATTATGGCTCAAAAGTGTGAAATCTGCGGCAAGGGTCCGCAGTACGGAAACGTCATCAGCCACGCCAATAACACGCGGCGCCGGCGCTGGAATCCAAATTTGCAACGCGTCCGCGCGGTGGTGAAGGGCGTCAAGAAGCAGTTGCGCGTTTGCACCGACTGCATTCGCTCGGGCCGCATTACCAAAGCCGGTTCAGGACATCCGAAGCCTGCAATTATCGCGAAGAAAGCCGCGGCATAAAGCCTCGCACATTGAAATTTCGCCTCGACATGCGATACAACAACTTACAGCGGAGGAATTACCAGTGAAACGTTTGCTGACCGCTGTGGGAATCGTCGCTGTCGCTTTGTGCGTGAACGGATGCAAGAAGGACACCGCGCCATCGCCAGACGTGTGGGCGACGGTGAACGGCCACGATATCAAGCGCGACGAAGTGGAAAAGTATTACCGCAGCAGCGCCACGTCGAATAATCCTTCGCCTTCCCAGGAAGAAGCTCTTACGCAGAAGCTGGATGTTCTCGACGAGCTCATCAATAATGAAATCTTGATGGAGCTGGCGCAAAAGCAATCCATGGTCGCCACAGACGGCGAAGTGGAAGATAAATTTACGGAATCGAAGAGCCCCTACACCGAAGAAGAATTTCAGCGGCAGTTGAAGGAACGCGGCCTTACCGTGGACGATTTCAAACAGGAAATACGCCGCGGCCTGACCATTCAGAAACTGATCAATCGCGAAGTTGTTTCAAAAATTGCCGTCACCGATCAGGATATTGCCGATTATTTCAACGCGAACCGCGCGCAGTTCAACGTTTCTGAAACACAATATAATTTGGCGCAAATTCTGGTGACGCCGAGAAAAGATCCTCAGATCAACAATCGTAAGAATGACGACGCCACGACCGACGCGGAAGCAAAACGAAAAGCCGCGGCGCTGCTGCAGAAACTAAACGAAGGCGCCGATTTTGCGACGCTGGCAATGGATTATTCCGAAGATCCCACCAGCGCGAAAAACGGAGGCAGCGTCGGCTACGTTCCCGAATCCGCGCTGGATAAGCCGCCCGTAGATCCGGCTTTGAAGAAAGCGGTACTGGCGCTGAAGGCGGGTCAGGTTAGCGGTGTGATCGCGCTGAAAGACGGCAGCTACAACATTATTAAACTGATTGCTCGTGAAGGAACCGGGCAGCGAGATCTTTCCGATCCACAAGTAGTTCAGCTTATCCGCGACACTCTACATAACCGCAAAGATCAGTTACTGCGTGTGGCGTTTCTTACCGTCGTACGCGGGAACGCGAAGATTTCCAATTATCTTGCGCAGCAAATTATGGAATCCGGCGGCAAATTGCCCGCCGCCGCGGCCACGCCGGCTAAATAATTCCGGATTAATTTTGGGAATTGTATTTGTTTGGGAGTGAGTCGAATTCTGTCAACTAGACGACAACGGCCAGCGGCTCGCCAGCATTTACAACTTGTCCTTCTGCAACCAGCAATCTTTCCAACTTGCCTTTTTTCGGCGAACGAATCTCATTCTGCATTTTCATTGCTTCCACGACGAATAATCCCTGTCCCGCTTCAACGTCGTCGCCTTGCCGCGCCAGGACGCGCACAACTTTCCCGGGCATTGGAGCGACAACTTCCTGACGGCCCTCTGCTTCGAGCGCGCCACCGCGGCGGCGTCGCCACGCGCGTGGATCGTCAATCTCAACGCCGAATTCCCGCGCTCCAGCGTGAACGTGAAGGCCGCCGTGCGCTGGCTCGATGCGAACTTCATACGAATGTCCGCCGATTAAAACGGAATATGTCCCTGTCGCAACTTCCACGGCATCGCCTTCGATAATTTTGCCGGCGATTTCTACGCGAATGCGATTTCGTTCGCGCGTTACGTCGATGCTTTGCGCGGGAATCGCGGCAGTTGCGCCGTGTGGCGCGTTCGCGCGGGTTGCTCCGATGCGAATTTCGAGTTTCATCGGCGGATCATTTCTCCGGGAATCGTTCGAGCTGCTCGGCGCGTCCTTGCAATTTCCAGCGGGAAGGCGGTGCCTCCGCAGAAGCTGACGTCTGCGCGGACTCCACGCCGTTTTGCGTCAAGTGCCACGCCAGCGCACCAACCAGCGCGGCGTCTTCTGCGAATGCATCGCCGCCATCGGCAAGATGTTCCGGCGATGCCTTGAATTCCTTTTGGAGCCAATCATCCAGCCAACGCGTGTGAAATTCGGCGTTCACGAAGGCCGGGTCCGCCAAAATGCGCCGGAACAAATCCACATTCGTTTTGATTCCGCTGACATAATATTCGTCCAACGCGCGGCGCATCCGCGCGATTGCTTCCTCACGCGTGCTGGCCCACACAATTAGTTTCCCGAGTAAGGGATCGTAATCCATCGGCACGACAAATCCCGGATACACTCCTTCGTCCATCCGCACGCCGGGACCTGAAGGAGTTCTTCGCGCCAGTATTTTCCCCGGCGAAGGAAAAAAGTTATTTTCCGGGTCTTCCGCGTAGATGCGGCATTCAATCGCATGTCCGCGCGGATGAAGTTCTTGCCAAGCGAACGTCAGCCTTTCTCCTGCGGCAATCCGAATCTGCAACTGCACCAGGTCGAGTCCGGAAACCATTTCAGTGACAGGATGTTCCACCTGCAAACGCGTGTTCACTTCCAGAAAATAGAAGTTGCGTTGCGCATCCACTAGAAATTCCACGGTGCCGGCATTCGTATATCCTGCTTCGCGCGCGAGATTCACCGCCGCCTTTCCCATTTTGCGACGCAGCTCGGGATCCATCACTGGCGAAGGCGCCTCTTCGATCACTTTCTGATGGCGTCGCTGAACGGAACATTCGCGTTCCGCAAGGTAGACAATATTTCCGTGAGTGTCCGCAAGAATTTGAATTTCAATGTGCCGGGGATGTTCCAGATATTTTTCGATGTAGAGACGTCCATCGCCGAACGCGTTCGCCGCTTCTG
>DATBYL010000462.1:0-2648 GCA_036513735.1 Candidatus Acidiferrales bacterium | reverse complement strand
GATCGGCTCCCGTATGGCGGCGCGATGGAGAGGAATTATTTTATTTAAGCGGCGATAATCAGTTGATGGCGGTTTCAGTGAGGAAGAGCGGCACGGAAGTATCGTACGGCGCGCCAGCGCCGCTTTTCAAATTGCGGACTTTATCGTCGTCAGTTTTCTGGGCATACGACGCGGTGGCGGACGGGAAACGATTTCTAGTGGGAATGTTGGTTGCGGACGGGAAGTCGGTACCACCGACGGTGATTTTGAATTGGACTGCCGAATTAAATAAGAAATGATCGGCAAGAAATGACGAATCCGAAATGACGCTTGCTGCGGGAACAAAACTTGGGCCCTACGAAATTATTTCGCCGCTTGGCGCGGGCGGAATGGGCGAAGTGTATCGCGCGAAGGATTCTAAACTTGGGCGCGACGTCGCGCTGAAAGTTATCTCCGAACAATTTGCGAATGATGCAGAGCGTATGGCGCGTTTCGAGCGCGAAGCGAAAGTTCTGGCGTCACTGAATCATCCGAACATTGCGCACATTTATGGATTGGAAGATTCCGGAGGTGTGCGCGCGCTGGTGATGGAATTGGTGGAAGGGCAAACGCTGGCGGAGCGGATTGCGCGCGGGCCGATTCCGCTGGAGGAAACACTTTTCGTCGCGAAGCAAATTGCTGAAGCGCTGGAGTACGCGCACGAGCGCGGGATTGTGCACCGTGATTTGAAGCCGGCGAATGTGAAGATCACGCCGGATGGCGCGGTGAAAGTTTTAGATTTCGGATTGGCGAAGGCGATTGAAGAAACTTCCACCACAGAGGACATCAGCAATTCTCCGACGCTGAGTATGGGCGCTACTCGCGCTGGCGTAATTCTCGGGACGGCGGCGTATATGTCGCCGGAACAGGCGAAGGGAAAGTCGGCGGACAGACGGGCGGATATTTGGTCATTCGGCGTGGTGCTTTACGAAATGCTTTCCGGGAAACAAATGTATAGCGGAGAAGCCGCGCCGGAAACTCTGGCGCATGTGATAACGAAAGATCCGAGTTGGGAAAATTTGCCGGCATCGACGCCGACTGCGATTCGGCATTTGCTGGAACGATGTTTGACGAAGGATCCGAAGGCGCGTTTGCAGGCGATTGGCGAAGCGCGAATTATTATTGAAAGATATTTGGCGAATCGTGGCGCGTCTACTTCGAGTATTGAGCGCATCGGCGCGGCACAGCCGGCTTCGGGCAGCATTTTACCATGGGCAGTTGCGGCGCTGGCCGTTGCGGCTGCGCTGATTGTGGCGTGGGCGCCGTGGAAGCAAGCTCAGGTGGAAATAGGGACGGCGCGGCTTTCATTTGTGCCGCAGTCGGAAATTCTATTTAGTGATACGCAGGCGGATACAGTTGTAGTTTCGCCTGACGGACAGAAGTTAGCGTTCACGGGGAAATCGCCACAGGGAAAATTGCAGCTCTGGGTTCGCGCGCTGGATTCAAATGATGCGCAGATGCTGCCGGGCACGGAAGGCGCAATCGAACCATTTTGGTCGCCGGACAGCAAATCGATCGCGTTCGGTGCGAAAGGAAAGCTGAAGCGCGTGGATCTTTCGCACGGAACGGCGCAAACACTTTGTGACGCGGCGAGATTGACAGGCGGGTCGTGGAGTACGAAGGGAATAATCATTTTCGGCCCGGATTATCGCACAGCGTTATTTCAGGTGCCGGCAGCGGGCGGTGAGCCGAAAGCCGCGACGGTGAAAAATTCCGAACGCGGCGACGATCAGCATTCGCATCCGTTTTTTCTGCCGGACGGGAATCATTTTCTTTTTCGGATCAATATTAATCCTGGGTCTAAAGGTATTTGGATCGGCTCGCTGGATTCGCC
This sequence comes from Candidatus Acidiferrales bacterium, assembly GCA_036513735.1. GTDB lineage: Bacteria > Acidobacteriota > Terriglobia > Acidiferrales > UBA7541 > DASTCZ01. The sequence goes on along the minus strand of DATBYL010000462.1, from coordinate 796 downwards.
GGCGGTGAACCAACTTTTGCCGGACAATACGATTGCAGCATACGCGCCGCCCGGTTGGCTGTTATACGTACACAATGAAGTTCTCGTTGCCCAGGAATTTGACGCCGGAACGATGAAGCTGAAAGGCGATACCCATCCGCTTGTTACGAAAGCGGCGGGACTAATCGGAGGGACGGGAGGAACCTTTTCGGTTTCGGAAAATGGCGTGCTGGTTTGGAACGGAGCTTGGGATCACGACTATCAGTTGACCTGGTTGGATCGCGAAGGAAAAGAGATCGGGGTGGCGGGACCTGTGGTGAGGCAATCGCGTGACGGACAGCAGCCGCGGCTTTCTCCGGATGGCACGCGGGTGGCGATCAAACGCGACAACGATATTTGGGTGATTGATTTGACCCACGGAATTCCAACGCGGTTGATGCCGGGACAGAGTCCGATCTGGTCGCCGGATGGAAAAAAAGTTGCGCTGCTGGACGGGCAGGGTCTAAGCGAAATGCCCGCGAACGGAGTAGGCGACGCGGAAACGCTGTTGAAGGGGGTGAATCCTCCTGCGGACTGGTCGCAGGACGGGCGGTTCATTATTTTCTGGCGGCGCGGAGATAAAACGCGCAGCGATATTTGGGTGCAACAACTATCGGGAGATAAAAAGGCTTATCCAATTTTGAATTCGGAGTTTGACGAAATTAATCCGAGGCTTTCGCCGGACGGAAAGTGGATTGCGTATTCGTCGGATGAAACGGGTGACCATGAAGTTTATGTTCGGTCATTTACGGCGGACGGGAAAGCGGGCACGGACAAG
>DATBYL010000461.1:0-9303 GCA_036513735.1 Candidatus Acidiferrales bacterium | reverse complement strand
CCCCCCCCCGTTTTGCGCATCAGTATCAAAACAAAGGAGTTAGGTCGGTTGATCTTGGCATCAATATCAAAACAAAGGACTTATAAGTCGCTTGTTTTGATACTCTTACGCGCTCTTCCGACAGCAATGGATTTTTGAGTCCGGCAGGCGGGGCGGTCTCCATTTTTATGATGCCGATTGGATGGAGAGTCCGAGTCTGCGGTTCAGGGTAGCGCGACCGATCCATTTAGGTCAATACAATAATAGTACCAAGTACTAAATATGTCGCGCGCTAAACTTTCGAATAGTATTCGAATGGAAGTTGAAGTACTAAATGTCCCTACGTCGCATACGGACCGAAACTAGATTTAACGTCGCCTTCTTCTTTGGCGTCGTCGAGGACGATCACTTGAAATTGCCGGCCTTGTTGCGAGACGCGGACAATCACGTGGCCATTTTGACTTAGCATTCCGTCGGAAAATCTTGCGTCGGCCAGACTCGCTGCTTGCGTAAGTCCCGTCGCGAGAACATCGCGATCTCCCTGATAAAGCAGCGGACTATATAGCCGATCCAAAACGAACAGCGCGGGGTGCGACGCATGCCAGGCTTGCACAATGTAAATGCGGGATCGCATCTGGCGGACGAAGTCTGGGCCGGTCGCGTCAAAATATCCGTGATGATTCAGCGCCGAAACATTTGCGGGCCCGGCAACTTTTGCGACAGGAGTTTCCACATCGAGCCACGGCGCGGCGCCGAAGCGCGTGTCACATATGAGATCTCCGCCAATGTAATAGCGAAAGGCTCCGTAATCAAACCGCATCGCAATCGAACACGAATTTTCAGTAGGGTATTCTTCCGTCTTAAGAGAGCTCAACGGCGGAAATAATTGCTGGGTGCTTTCGTTATTTCCCGTCCAGACTTCGCCATTGGCTGCTAAGTTTCTTACCGCGAAGTTTGGGTAATCGATTTGAGAATGTTGAAGCGCGATTTGGCGGGGTGAGCCGACGACAAATTTTTCAGTTGTGGCTCCGCGCTTTTCGCTGGAGTGTACGAAGCGAACATAATTCGTGACCGTGTCATCTGTTGAAGGCGCGGGGTAATTGTAATTTGGAAATCCGCGGTCAATGATTTTGCCAATCGGAATTAATTCGGCGACGTCCGAAATACCGGTAAGCCGATAATCACCAGCTGGCGCGGCCGGACAATCCGGCGTCACGTCGCCGATATGATCTCCGTGAAAGTGCGTGAGGACGGCGTAATCCAGTTCTTGCCGGGGAGCTGTTCTTAGATGGTGGCGCGCGTATCGTCCAATCCATTCGCCCGGGCGGCGAGTGGGATTTGGCCGAGGCGGCGCCATTGCTTCCGCGGGGCCTTTCACCGCGCCAGCGTCAATCAGAATTGAAGTTCCGTCGGGGCAAATGATCAAGACGGAATTTCCGCGTCCGGTTGAGATGTGGTGAATGTCGAGGAGACCGCGCTGCCAAGGTTCAAAGGGGGTTGATTCGGCGGCGGAATTCTCGGCGCTTACGAATTTCTGCGACGGCAGCAATTCGGAAGCGACGAGTGCGAGACTCGCGGAAAGAAAATTTCTTCGGCTTAGATGTGATGGCATTGCGGTGTCTTTAATTTCGCAGGAAAGTGTATATGAATCGCACGAATCATGGGGAGGTGGATCAACTGTGGGGCCGCTTAATTGGGAGTGGGTTTTTCCAGATGATCGATCACCAAGACATCGACTTGCGCTTTGCCTTTCTCGAGTGTGAGGCCGAGATTGTCCCTCAACGCGGCGAGAAGGAGCGGGGGATTGAATTCAGAATCGGGAGGCCAGTTGTGCGGCGCGAAAATAACGTCGTAGTCAAAGGCGCCGTCGATTTCGGTGGTGTCAATCACGGGACCACCCAATTCGCTTATAAGTGAACTCGCCAATTGCGCCATCGTAGCGCTTTTTCCAAGCAAGTGCCCGCCCTCTTTCTCCAGGACGATGCCAGTGGTTTTCTTCTTCAGCACCAACGGCGTGTCGCCACCGACCGTGGTTTTAAAATCGCCGAGAGTAGCAGGCTTCAGCTTTGCCCCGCCCTTTGCCACGACAAGCTTGTAGACTTCCATCTCTCTGGTTTCGTGATGGAATTTTAATTTGAATCTGTCCTCGATCAGAGACTGAAACATCAGCCGGATTTCATCGTCGGTTGGAGAGCCTTCGACTTTCGCGTCAATGTCGTACCAGTTCCATTTTTCGGGAAGACGCGTATTCCCGATTACCTGATAATTGAAAACGTTATACGCATACAGAATCATGCTTCCGATTTGGTTGTTGTGCATCAGCACGCGGTCGCCGGAACGCACGGGACGAACATCCATTCGGCCGTCATCAGTATTCGGTTTTACGGAAGCAACCTCGAACTGCGGTTTTACTACTGCGGACTGAGCGCGGCTTGGCGGTGCGAGCGCCGCGTTGAACGCAACGGATACGCCCAGCACGACGAACGAAGCTGCGCTCAGAAGTAATTTGTTCCGAATTCCAAACGTCTCGCGCATAACATGCGTCGCTCTAATTTCCCGAAGGCTTTTCAATGTGATCAATCACGATGACTTCGACAGGCCCTTTTCCGGGTTCCAATTTCAAGCCAAGCTGATCCTGTATCGCATCCATAAGAGTGGGACCAGTGGGATCTGAAGTGGCAACCGCCGGCTGTCCGTTCGGAGCGTCGCTCGAAGGTACCGCGGAACGATTTCGTTCCGGCATCCATTTCAGTTTGAAATCGTAGAGGCCCGTAAGCTCCGTCTTATCCAGCACGGGCGTGCGCAGATTCGCCTGCAACCAACTAGCTACGTAGCTGATCGGAGAGTCGTGAAACGTCGCTGTCGTCATCCCTTCTTCACTTCCCATCGACATACCGAGTCCCGATCCGCGGCCGCCGGCCGAACCGCCAGTTCCATTTGCAGGAGCAACGGCGGGTTTTGACTCCTGAAGTTTGGGGCCATTCTTGGCGATAACCAGTGAAAATATTGTCACCTCTTTGGAATCGTGGTGGACAACCAGTTTCATGCGGTCGGCTAACAGCGCCTGAAGCATCTTTCGACGTGCGACCTTTCGCTCATCCACCGTAAGCTTTTCAAGCGCGTCAACGACGGAGCTGTCCATTCTTGCATCAACGTCGTATCGATCGGAGTTGAGCCAGCTCGGAGCTCCCGAGATCTGAGGTCGGTCAACTGTGTAGGCGGATTGGACGAGGAACAACAAAGGGACATTCGTTGCAACAAGCCCGTCAGGCGTTTCTCTCATCCCTACCATCATCCCGCCCCCAGTTGGGGGTGGGCTTGGCTTGATGGACGCGACGTCGTACTTGAAATCCGGCAGACTCGCGGACGCCAGTTGGCGGAGCGAATTAATTTCAGTTGGCGTTGCGTGCAACGGGTTGAACGCCGTTGGGATGGTTAGAGTTGCGAGCGCGGCGATGACTAGGAAAAGTCTTCTGCGAACGGCGGTTATTTGGCTGAGCTTATGCATGGTTGGTTATTTCTACTATAGACGCCGTGGGGCGGTCGAGAGTTTTGTATTTGGGCAGCGGGATTCAACGCAGAGACGCAGAGAAAGATCGAAGACCACAGGCTGAAGGCTGTGCCACCCTTACTGGAAATTCCCAATCAAAATAAACGGCGCCCAGAAAAACGGATGCTCGTATTTTGAGTTGTGCACCAGCGCAAGTTGCGCCTGGCGAAGCGATTCGGCTTTGCCTTCGGCGGGATGCGCGAGCCAGCGCGAATAAAAATCGCTCATCAGAAGACTGGTGCTGGCGTCGTTCACGTCCCAGAGAGTGGCTAGAACCGCGCCGGCATCTTTTTGCTGGGCGATCATTCCGAGGCTATCCATTTCCTGACCGTCTTTTGCGGCGTCGCCTTTTGCGGTGCTGCACGCGGAAAGCGTGAGAAGTTCTGTGCCATGAAAACTGATTGTCGAATCTTCCAAGCTGGAAAGCGTCAACGCAAAACCTTTTTCGTCGCCGGCATTTTCTCCGCCGAGCATCAGATATGGTTCTTCGCCGCTGGTCGCGTCCTCAATAAAATGGCTGGCAATGTGCACGACCGGAAAACTTTTCCCGGCGCCGAGTTCTGTTTTCAGCGCGGCGAGAGTGAACTGTTCGTTCGGAAGCAACTTTCCTTCCATGGGGCCGTGCGATTTCGGCATTGCCGGATCGCGAACGACGGCTTCGAGTTCGGGCATCACACCGGGCAACGCGGGCAAACCGCCGAAACTTTTTGAAAGTCCCATCGCGAGCACGCGCAATCGCGCGGCGCTTTGATTTGCCGGCGCGGCCATGTGGCCGTAACTTTCCGGAGTGAAAAGAACATTGTTGAATCGCTCGAGCATGTAGTGATGGCCGTCATAAAGAGCGGCCATGGGCAAATAACGAAGGACGCCATCGAGTGACCAGAGCAGAGTGGGGACGCTATTCTTATCGGCGTTCGCGCCGGCAGGAATTTGCTCGATGGTTTTCAATTCGTCGGCGAGAGGCGCGACAACCATCGCATACAATTCGGCGAGATGCGCTTTAGGATCTGCGAGTGGATTTCGCAAATCATCGCGCACCTGCAGGACTTTCGTGCGCAAGACGGCGGGCGTCGCCTTCAATTCAAATTTCTGGCGCGTGTGCGCGGTGACGACGATTGCATAGGCGTGTTCTTCGCCGAAGAGCACGCGAATTCCCATCACGCGCGGACCAAGTTCGGCCAGCGAATTTTGAAGGCGGCTCACATCCGATTTTTCTTTACTTAGCAGAGCGTTCGCATTTTGCGTGCCGGCTTTTTGCGCGAGCTCCGGATAAAGCGTTTTTGTGAAGAAGGAAGAAACTTCGCTATTCGCGGCTTGAATATTGCTGTCGATGGTTTTCAGGCGCGCGTCTTCGGCCGGCGTGCGTTTTTGTTTCGCTTGCAGTGTGGAGTACTCGATACTTAAACTTGTGAGCGCTTCAGAAGTTTTTTCCGGCGCGGCTAATTCGGTCTGCGCTTTTTCTTGCGCCGCGGAAAGTTTCAGCGGCTCGACTTTGGATGCCGCATCGTCCGGCGCGCCGCGCACAACCTCTTTCAACTCCTGTTCCTTCAGTAAGTCGAGAACTTGTTCGGCTTTGGCGAGGCGGTCGGATTGCACGAGTAACTCCGCCAATTCGCGATAGGTGGCCGAGCGCGCATTTGCGTAGCCGGTCTGCAAGTCTTTATCCAGTCCGGAAATGTTTTTGCGGATTTGTTGAAATGAATTGACCGCGTCCATGCCGAAAAAGATCGCTTCTTCGGGAAGATGTTGAGCGCGGAAGTCGAGCATCAGCGAATGTTCGATGCCGCCTTGCATATCGGGATCGCTCGCCGCTTTCACTAAGGAAAGAGCCGCGAGTCTATACGGCAGCGCTTTTTGTGGCTGGCCCATCGCGGAATACGCTTTGCCGATACTGGTGAGCGCATACGCTTCGCCACGGCTGTTCTGCACTTCGCGCCAAACGGGCAACGCCTGATTGTAGAAATCCAGCGCTTTTTCTTCTTGGCCTAAATCGAAATACGCATTGCCGATGTAATTCAGCGTGAGCGCTTCGCCGGGACGATCCTTGATTTCGCGAGTGATGGGCAACGCGCGGTTATAAGAATCCAGCGCGTCTTGTTTTTGTCCAAGCTCGGAATAGGCCACGCCAGTATCATTCAGCGCGCGCGCTTCGCCGCTGCGATTTCCCACCGCGCGCCAGAGCGGCAACGCCTGACCGTAGAAATCCAGCGCTTTCTGTTTTTGGCCCAGATCGAAATAAACTCTGCCCGTATTGTTCAACGTGCTTGCTTCGCCCTGGTGGTCACCAATGGCGCGCCAAATCGGCAGAGCCTGATTGTAAAATTCCAGCGTCTTTTGTTTTTCGCCCAGTTCGGAATAAGACTTGCCGATATTATTCAGAGTGAGCGCTTCGCCGCTGCGGTCCGCAACTTCCCGGAAAATCGGCAGCGCCTGATTGTAAAAAGTCAGCGCCTCCGTGTTGCGGCTCATATTGGAATAAGCTCGTCCAATATAATTCAGGCAACTCGCCTCGCCGTCACGTCCGCTGACTTCGCGCCAAATCGGCAGCGCCTGATTGAAAAAATCCAGCGCTTTCTGATTTTGGCCCAGGTCGGTGTACGCTCTGCCGATATTATTCAGCGTGTATGCTTCGCCGCGGCGGCTTTTCACTTCGCGCCAAATCGGCAACGCCTGATTTAAGTAATCGAGCGCCTTCTGTTCCAGCCCCAAATCTGTGTCGAGCCTGCCGATGTTATCCAGAGCCATAGCTTCGCCACCGCGATTGTGCGTTTTCTGCGAGATGGACATGGCCTGGTCGAAATATTCCTGCGCTTTTTGCGTTTTGCCGACTTGCCGATAGAGCGCGCCGAGAGAATTTAGTTCGGAGACTTCATCTCGCGATATTTTTTTCGTGCGCGCTTCGGCTAGTTTTTGTTCGTGCTGCGTGATTTGATCTTGAAGTGTTGGGCCTTGCGCGCGGAGGGGGAAATTTCCGGCTAGGCCCGTGGCAACGATCGCGAGCATTGCGATGAATAGAGCGGTGACGCGGCGTGCGAAGTCACTGCGTGTGCGTGTATCAGATTGGACTTCACGCGTGATGGGGAAACCTCCGGCGCGTTTGAGACTTTCGCGCAATTCAAGTAATGCGGAGGACAGTATACAACCTGAAAAATTTCGGGCGCGGATTAATTTAGATTGCGGCCGACGCTAATTCCCCGAAGGCCGTTCAATATGATCAATCACGATAATCTCGACGGGCCCTTTTCCGGAATCCAATTTCAAACCGAGCTGTTCCTGCACGGCAGTAAACACGGAAGGGCTTTCAGGGTCTGCAGGTTGTGCGCCCGGCGCGCCACCGGAAAGTCCCTGGAGCTGGCTTGGATCCGGCGCATACGTCAGAGTGAAATCATACAGTCCCGTCAGCGAGGTCTTGTCTAGAACGGGCCGGCCAACTGCAGTCGCCAAAGTTCGCAAAAGATTTCCGATCGGAACGGCTTGAGCTGTTACGGTTTGTGTCCCTGGGCCTCCGTTCATCATCATTATGCCGGCGCCGCCGCGCCCTGCGGGCACGGGAATTCCGTTTGCGTAAGTGTCGCCCGGTTTCGCTTCGTGGATCTTCGGACCGTTCTTGGCGATCGTCAACCAATAGACCGGAAGTTCTTTGGAGTCGCGGTGAAATACAAGTTTGAAGCGAGTCATAAGAAGAGCTTCCAGCATGTGCTGCCGCGCGAGCCTGCGATCGTCCGCGCTAAGTTTCTTCAGTGCGTCGGCAGTCGCGTTATCCATTTTGGCGTCGATGTCGTAACTCTCGGAGTTGGTCCAGTTCGGTGCTCCCGAGAATTGATACTCCGGAATTCCAAAGGCAAGCTGAAGCAGCCTGCTCAGCGGGAAATTTGAGATAACCAGGCCGTCTTCCGGCGTTCTGATATTAATGTTCCCACTGCCAGACTGATTTGGTTTGATCGTGGCGACTTCATATTCGAATGCTGGTGCGTCAATGGCGGTGTTTTGGGGTGGCGATTGAGCGCGAATGGATGGTGCGCCGATCAGACCGACGAGGATTGGTAAGGCGAAGGCGGCCATCGTGGCGGCGGTCAACGCTGCTTTTCTGCCGAAACTAAGATCGAGCGCTACGTGATCCGTCAAAATTGCGCGGATTCGTTTCTTAAGATCGGAGCCAGTCACACCGGACACGCAATGTAGCGGCGATTCCAGATAGCTCTTACAAACGTTCAGAATTCCTTCGGCATACGCTTGCGGTTCGTTGCCGAGTTTGAGCACAGCTTCATCGCAGGCTCGCTCGCGTTCTTCCACAAGTTTCGCGCCGATCCACCAGACGATTGGATGAAACCAAAAGATCGCTTCGACAATCATGTGGAGCGTTGAGGTTAAGTTGTCCCGTCTTCGGACGTGGCATTGTTCGTGCGCGAAGACGGCTTCAAGTTGCGGCGGCGTTAATTTTTTTAGGATCCCTTCAGGTAAAAGCAAAACGGGATTGAGGAATCCAACGACTCCGGGTTCGAGCAGAGTCGCTGAAGACCGAACTGGAATTGTTGCGCTGATGTTGATTGGCGCGCTCGTGCGCACGGCAGCGCGGATTCTGAACCAACTGCGGCATCGCATCAGCGCCACGCAGAAAAATCCAAATGCCCACAGGCTCACAATTGCGGTGGGAATCCAGTTAGTCGTGTGATGTACCGAGGAGATTTGCGCGAAGGACTCTGGAAATGGCTGGGTGATGTCGACCATCGCCTGCGAGACGATTGGCGCGGCGATGTGCGTCACAATTTTTCCGGCTGGCAGCGCGTCCCACACGCGAAGGCCGACTCCTATTAGCAGCGAAAACGGAATCAAAAATTTCAGTGACGCGCTCAGCCATAGCCAATAGCGAACTTCCGCGCGATTCTTACGGAACGCAAGAGCCAGGAGCGCCACGGCGAATACGAAGACCGTCGACTGCCAGAGATGATTTGTAATTTCGCCGATCATTTGGCTTTCTCCTTGTTTCCGGCTTTTTCCTTCTCGTACTTTTGAATGGACTTCTCCAATTCTCGGACGTCGTCGCGCGTAAGTTTTCCGGCTTCGGCGAGCTGCGCCATCATGGGTTGGGCGCGGCCGCCGAAGAAGGCGAGAATTTCGTCCAGCAGCCGATGGCGCGCAACATCGCGTTGTACCGTTGGTTCAAAAATATGCGCGTTGCTGATTTTGCGGATGCGGCGCACGGCTTTTTTCCCTTCCAGGCGATACACCGTGGTTTGAATGGTGGTGTAGGCCGGGCGCGGTTCGGGAAATGATTCCTGAATTTCGCGGATGGAAGCTTTTCCGTTGGTCCACAGGACTTCCAGGATTTGAAGTTCCAGCTTAGTTAGTTTCTGTCGAGGCATGTATCTCCTACTATGTCGGGTGTGAATCTACTACAAGATAGTAGATTGTCAAGGGGAATTATTTATTTGCGATGTGCAGGCTTAGGAAGTGGAGGAGGCAGGGATGAATAGAAGACATGTGTATTCAACGCAGAGACGCAGAGTCCGCAGAGAAAATCGACCGAGGAGAGACGTTCAGCTTAGTAGGAGCGCATTTCAGCGGCGTAGGCCAGATTGTTGGAAAGGCGCTGGTCAACGATGACGGCCAAATAGCGGGTGCAGGTCGTCATTTCCGACTGGGCCCACTGGTTCAGGGCCGGCAGCTTACGGAGGCTATCTACAAGAGAATAATAGACTTGCAGGCCGCGCAGGCGGCTGGGCTGGTTATCCAGACCGGGCGTGAGGCGGTGCAGGCTTAGAATAGCGCTGAAG
>DATBYL010000460.1:0-13290 GCA_036513735.1 Candidatus Acidiferrales bacterium | reverse complement strand
CCGTAAAATCCGGGACCATAAAATCCGAAGCCGCCTCGAAAGCCGCCTCGAAAACCGCCACGTTGCGCTGATGCCATTGGCGCCAACATAAGAAGCGCCAACAGGGCGATGGCTGAAAACTTAAGTATGCGTGACATGATGTGCCCTCCTTGAGATCCGGCGCCATCGTTCTTGCCGAACCTAGTAATTAGATGCTCGTCTTGTTAAACACGATGTATGCGAAAAAGTTGCGGAAGTGGCAATCAAAGTGCCCATGCGAGTTCGCTCAACGGCGATTATGCGTTGCGCGACGTGAAGTATCCGGCTTCAGCAAGAAGTTCGGCGTTCAAAATTGCGGCACCAGCCGCGCCGCGGCCCAGATTGTGCGAGAGCAGCACCATCCTTATATCCAGCACATGGCACGGGCGTACTCGGCCGACGACAACCGCCATCCCGTGACCCGCATCGCGATCCAACCGCGTTTGAGGACGATCCGGCTCTTCGCGAACTTCAATTGGCAGCACAGGCGCTGACGGCAATTTCAAGCGTTGAGGCTCGCCGCGGAATTCGCGAAGGGCTGCGCTGATTTCCGCCGGAGAGACTTTCTTGTGGAGTTTCAGTGAGACCGCCTCCATGTGGCCGTCAATCACCGGCACGCGATGGCATTGCGCGCTGATACGAATCTCTGCGGGTGCAATCGCGCCATCGCTGAATCGCCCCAAAATTTTGCGCGGCTCCGATTCCAGTTTTTCTTCTTCGCCGCCGATATAAGGAATCACGTTGTCCGTCGAGTCCAGCGACGCCACGCCCGGGTAGCCCGCACCCGAAAGCGCCTGCATGGTGACAATGCTCAGCGCTTCAATTCCGAACGCGTCATGAATAGGTTTCAGCGCCACAACTAATCCCGCCGCCGAGCAGTTTGGATTTGTCGCGATAAATCCCGAAGTGTAATTGTGATTCTTCCGCTGGGTGGCAACCAGCCGGCAATGTTCAGGATTCACTTCCGGGACCAGCAGCGGCACGTCGGCATCCATCCGATGATTGCTGCTGTTGCTGATTACGGGATATCCCGCGCGCGCGAATTCCAATTCGGCCGGCCCCGCAACGGATGAGTCCATCGCAGAAAAACAAAAATCGCAATCCAGATTTGCCTCGAGCGGCTGCACCGTCAACGCGCCAACTTCTTCAGGAATTCGTTCAGCAATTCTCCAGCGCACAATTTCCGAATAGCGCTTTCCCGCAGATCGCTCAGAGGCAGCCAGCGCCGTCACGCGAAACCACGGATGCGCGCGCAGCCGGTGGATGAACTGCTGTCCTACCGTTCCCGTTGCGCCAAGCACACCAACGCGCAAAGTTTTCATCGCGCCTCTTCGCGAACGAAATCAACGCGTTGCATTGAAGGCTGCGCGGCCGGGCCGATGCGCGTGCCTGAATGTTCCGGACGAAATGTGTTGCGAATTCGCAAAATAATATTTTTCTCCCTAAGTGGATGTATGGTTCCCGGATGCACAACCTTCGCGCCGCGCTCCGCCATTCGTAATGCCTCATCGTAACTTAAATGTTCCAGCAGTGTGAAATCGCCCGAAGAATTTTGCGCGCCACGAGGATCGCGATCGTACACACCGTCCACGTCCGTCCAGAGACAGACTTCGTCGGCGTCCAGCGCATCGCCTATGATCGCCGCCGAAAAATCCGAACTGTTACGGCCAAGCGTGGTGAGCTCGCCTCGTGAGGTCGCGCCGATAAATCCGGTCACCACGGGCGTCATCCCTTCTTCCAACAATGTAAGCAAAGTGTCGCATGTTCGGCGCCGCGTTTCTTCCCACAGCGGCGTTGCATTCAAAAAATTGTCATCCGTTTCAACGCAGTCTGTTGCATCCACGGCAAGCGCACAAACCTCGGCCTTTTGTAACGCGCCGGCTACCAGTCGAGCGCTCGCGCGTTCGCCATAGGAAAGAATTCGGGCAGCCCATGCCGCGTCCGCCTGTTCAGATGATGTGCCTGCCACCAACGCGCGAAGCGATTCACCCAGATCTTCAAGTTCAACCCAGATGCGCGGGCCTTTCACCAATTCTCCATGTGCGTTCTGATTCGCGATTCCAATATCAATTGACGCGAGGAACGCGCGATGTTGCGAACGAATGGCCCACGTTTCATTCAGCGCTTGAACAGATTGCCCCGCGCGGACCAACTCCGTTACGCGAACGAGCCGGTTGGTGATTCCCGCGCATGCCGAACACACTACAACCGTATCTACATCGCGCGAATGTTCGCGGACAAGTTGCGCAACATGCCGGATCGCAGCGGCATCCGCCAGCGAGCTGCCCCCAAATTTCAGGACTTGCATGTGCGGCCCTCCGAACCTGCGGCTGCGTGCGCGGCAATTTCGATTTCTGATGGATTCGCGTGCGAAGCCCGCGGCGTTTCAATCCGCGCGCCACCCGGTTCCGGACGCAGCACAATTACTTTCGGCGCCGCACCGCAATCCGCAAACGGTTTCGAGAGCATAAGTCCGATTTCATTTTCATTGCAGCGAACAAATGCCAGCGCCGACGAGCCAGAGCCACTCATGCACACACCCAGCAAGTCGGGATGCTTCACGTTCAGGCATTCCGTAAGCCCGGGAACGTTCGGTGCACGATAGGGCTGATGTATTCGATCGCGAAATAATTCCTGTTCCAGCCCGGCCGCGCCCGAAAAACACATCGCCGCCAACAGACTCGCGCGCTGCATGTTGTGAACCACGTCGGCGCGCGAATATTCTGGCGGCAGCACGGCGCGAGCCTCGTGGGTAAAAGTTGCAGTGGAAGGAATCACAGCAAGTAACTTCAAGTCCACCGGCAGATTTGTACGCGCATATAGCACTCGCCCGGTCTCGGAGTCCTGCGCGGCAAAAACCAATCCGCCGTGACACGCGGCGGCGGCGTTATCCGGATGCCCTTCCAACTTCGCAGCGAGCGCGAGAATCTCAGTGAGATCCGGCTCGACGAGCAATAATGCCGCGCCCAGAAATAATCCGCAGACGATTGCCGCTGCGCTGGAGCCCAGTCCAACTCCCACTGGAATTTCACTTTCGATTTCCACTTCGGCGCCGGAAATATTTTCGCCGCGCGCCACGGCGAATCGCACAATTCCTTCGACAACAAGATTCGACGCGTCGCAGGGCACGCGTTCGGGATTCGGCCCGCCATATTTCACGGCGAAGCCCGGACTTTTGCGCAGCCTCGCCCGCGCGCGAAGCCGCAAATTCAACGCGAGCGCGGCACAGTCAAACGCGCAGCCCAAATTTGCCGAACTCGCCGGCGCGGAAGCAGTTACCCACCGAAGGTGATCATTGGCTGACATTGTCACCTCCCCGCCGCTGTAGTCTTTTCTGCATTCTTTGAAAGACCAACAGCATTCGCATCCGTGTACGCGCCTTCCATCGCCCGCTCAAAATCCGCAAGCCGCGGCAATATTGGCTCGCTCATTTCATACCGTCCAACAAGCGCGTCCGTCGTCTTCAATCCGTTGCCGGTATTGCAAATAACAGTCGTTTCGCCCGCCGTGATCCTTCCCTGCGCGATTAGTTTCTGCGCCACGCCCAACGTCACTCCACCAGCTGTCTCCCCGAAAATTCCTTCCGTCTCCGCGAGCAGCTCGATCGCCGCAACAATTTCCGGATCGCTCACGTCCTCCGCCCATCCGCCGGATTTCAAAATCGCCGCGCTCGCGTAGTTGCCGTCCGCCGGATTTCCAATCGCCAGCGAACGCGCAATCGTGTTCGGCTTCTGCGGATCGAATTCTTTCTTGCCGTTCTTCACCGCATCGGAAATCGGCGAGCATCCCGCAGCCTGCGCGCCGAAAAATTTCACTGGCTTCCCTCCAACCAATCCCAAGTCCGTCAATTCGCGAAACGCTTTGATAACTTTTCCTATCAACGCGCCGCCCGCCATCGGCACGACGACGTTGTCCGGCAATCGCCATCCAAGTTGTTCCGCGATTTCAAATCCGACCGTCTTCGATCCTTCCGCGTAATACGGACGCAGATTCACATTTACAAATCCCCACGGATACGCGTCCGCAATCTGCGAGCACAACCGATTCACCTGATCGTAATTCCCTGCGATGCGAATCAGTCGCGCGCCATACACTTGCGTGTTCAGAATTTTTGCCGCTTCCAAATCCGCGGGAACAAATATGCACGCCTGCAAACCTTCGCGCGCCGACTGCGCCGCCACCGCATTCGCAAGATTTCCCGTGGAAGAACAACTGATCACCTTAAATTCAAATCGCTTCGCCGCAGCGAGCGCGACGGCAACTACGCGATCCTTAAATGAAAGCGACGGAAAGCAGACCGCGTCATTCTTCACATAAATATCAGCCCCACCCAATCGCGCGCCCAATCGACGCGCTTGTACGAGCGGTGTAAATCCCGTCGGCAAATCGGATTCAAAATTTTCCGGCAGCGGCAACAAATCGCGATAGCGCCACAAATTTCCCGTACGCGCCTCAATGCTTTCTCGCGTCACACGCCCGCGCAACGCCGCATAGTCATAAGTAATTTCCAGCGGCGCGAGACACTCCTCGCAATAAGATCGCGGAATATTTCCCCAAAGATGTTCGCATTCGCGGCATCGCAATTGGAAAAGTTCGGTCATCGAAGTCCTCATGGACGCCCGAGCCTGTAATTTGCGGATGAAGGAATACCAGCAACGGTTCGCGGAAATGCACGCATGCATCAACGCAACGCGCTGTCGGTCCTTCAAGTCTGGGGTGAGAGTATTAGGAAATAACGCCTAAATTCCCATGTCCCCCCGCGACTCGGGGCAGGAATTGGCACCGGATGAAGAGCTGTCGCCCCACCGGTTGCCGTAGCGTCTTAGGGCCTGTTCCCTCGGCTACTCTGCATGAAAACTCAGGACCTTGCGGCTTGAGTTTTACAAAACGAGAATACGGAAATTTTTTCGGAGTGTCAAGAGAAAGTGGCGACAGAAAAGAAATATTTCGGTAAACTTTTTCATTAACCCAAAATTTCGTTGATCGACTGATGAAAAAATTCTGGCGGAGAGGGTGGGATTCGAACCCACGGTAGAGTTTCCCCTACACACGCTTTCCAAGCGTGCTCCTTAAACCGCTCGGACACCTCTCCGTTTCACAGCAACCAATGTAACAGATGTCCGCGCAACGCAGAAGCCGCTCCGAGAATCCATGCGGCGCGAAGATTTGTCTACTATCCCCTATAGGAGATTATTCTCGCGTATGCAATTGCATCCAGCCGCCCACCCGTGTACAAATCACTTCGTCGCACCATGTGTTAATTCGGGAATAATTCGGCTCAGGAGCCACCTCATGCAAAAAATTCGCGCTCAAATATATTTCGCACTGTCTCTAACAATCGTTCTGGGAATCATCTCCAATGGATGCGGTAAAAAAAATGAAAGCGGCGGCGCCAACCGGGAAACTCGCGTTCCTGTGAAAACCAGCCTTCCGGCCGGAACAGATCCGAACAACGCAAAATTGCTTTCCTTCGCGGATTTCATTGCCATTCCTGAGCCTCCTGGCGTCGCAAAAAATGATCCGCGTTATGACAAGCAGCGCATTCCCGCGTTCTCAAATCCTCAGGGCGTGAAAGAGGGTGACGTCGTAAGTGTGAAGGGCTACATCCACATCGTCACGCTGATGGGCGACGGCGATTACAACATTCGCCTCACTGCCATGCCCGATTCCTCCGACAATTACATTGTCAGCGAAATTCCGGATGACGACGACGTCGCCGACAAAACCCTGCGCCCAATGGTAATCGCTGCTCGCAACTTCATTAAGTCCCACATGCTGCAAGGAAAAGATCCATCGCGCCAGGGCACAAATATCGACGCGCCGGCCTACATCCAACTCACCGGCCAACTTTATTTCGGCGACAATCACGTTGGAGACGCCCCCGCGCCGGATAAACAAGGCCTGCATCGCGCCACAAGTTGGCAGATTCATCCGGGATTAGCGATCGCATTCAACCCGGAGACAACACACTAGTCCATCGTGCATTTCCGCTTCCGAAAAACAAACGCCGCGCCAAAGCTGCGCCGAAGCCTCGAGTTTGCTACACTTCTCGGGCCGCACTTCTGTTCCCCGCTCCGGGGTGGTGCAATTGGCAGCACACGGGCCTTTGGAGCCTGGAATCTTGGTTCGAGTCCAAGCCCCGGAGCCAATCTTTTTCATCCTGTACTTCTATTTTCAATGCATCAGAAATAATCGCCCCAAAGG
This sequence comes from Candidatus Acidiferrales bacterium, assembly GCA_036513735.1. Lineage (GTDB taxonomy): Bacteria > Acidobacteriota > Terriglobia > Acidiferrales > UBA7541 > DASTCZ01. Next base: position 7,068 of record DATBYL010000460.1, on the reverse strand, counting down.
GGATTGCTCCGCGAACCGGAAAACGATACGCTCATCGCGTTAAACTTAAACGCTCATGAATCCCGAAGTCATCACTCTCGGAATTGTTTGGTATGTCGCCTTTCTGTTCTCCACCGTCTGCCATGAAGGCGCACACGCGCTCGCGGCAAAGTGGGGCGGCGATTTAACGGCCGCTCTCGGCGGTCAGGCGTCGCTCAATCCGATTCCGCACATTCGCCGTTCGCCATTTGGTCTGGTGGTTGTGCCGCTGATTTCCTACGCATGGGGCGGTTGGATGATCGGCTGGGCCAGCGCACCTTTCGATCCGCAATGGCAGCAACGATATCCGCGCCGCGCCGCTTGGATGGCGCTCGCGGGTCCGGCCACAAATTTTATTCTGATGTTTCTAGCGGCAATCGGAATCCGCATCGGATTGGCCAGCGGTTGGCTGCAAGTCCCAGAAAGTTTTACCTTCTCCCGCATTACCGAACTTGCGAGCGGCACAACAAATCTCGCCACCACCTTCCTTAGCATTATGTTCGTCCTGAATTTGCTCCTCGGAACATTCAATCTTCTGCCGGTGCCACCGATGGATGGCAACACCGGCATCACCATTTTCATGGGACCCAGCACCGCGCTTCGCTTCATCAATTGGTCGCGCCAGGGACAATTCGCATTGCTCGGATTGGTGGCCGCGTGGTACGGATTCGGCTATATTTTTTCGCCGCTGTTCGTATTCGCCGTGCGCACGCTCTATTTCGGACTTCTCCGCTAAAATCCCGCGCCCAAAAATTCAAGATTTTTCTTCGTTAAAAAACTTTCTTTTTTGAACAGATTGCTACACTATGTCCCGGATACTCTGAACACAGAGTTGGAGGATTGAAATGGAAGAAATGACAAAAGCAAACTTGCCGACTTCGTTCGGGGTCTTCAGTCCCACGGGACATGTCGTCGTGGCGTTTGAAAATGAGGCTGTCGCGAAGAATGCGCGTCAGGCGCTGATAACCGGCGGCATCACGTCCGACAAGATCACCTTGTATCGCGGCGACGAAGTTCTTTCCCAGATTGAAAACAGCCGCAAGACAGACAACAAACTATTCCAGCTCGGGCAGGAAGAAGAAAAAGTTAAGCGCTACGACGAACTGGCAAAGCGCGGCTGCGGATTCCTGATTGTCTATGCTCCAAAGGACAAGGAAACAGAGCAAGTGATGAGTATCCTCCATCCGTTTAAACCGAAGTTTGCGGAAAAATATAATCTGCTCACCCTTCAAGAACTCGCGTAAGAATTATTCTTAACGCACTCCTTGCAATTGAAATCCCCGGCGCACACTTCGTGAGCCGGGGATTTCTGCATCAACCTCCTGCAAAACCTGCCGCAACTCATTTTTACGAATACAGCACATCCTTTGCGCTTCCTTGCATCACATTTCGCTAAACCGGCATCAATATACGTAAGGCAAGAAAGCGCCAACATGGTTCAAGCTGGAACATTTGTCCAGAATTGCCTTCATCAATCGGACGCCGCAGCTCGAATACGGCGACCAGGCCCCACATTTTCGATGTGGGGCGCCTCTGGAGAATGGCCACCTGTCTGCACTTACAAGGGACAGGAGCATCAGGCCAATGACCACACGAGTGATGGCGCCGACCAGCTACCGGGTGGAAACCTCGGGATGGGATGTAGACGAGAACTTCTTCGTCGAGAAAACCGATTTGGAATGGACCGAGGAACAAAAATCGATTCACCTGCAGCATCCGATCCGCAAAGGATCAGTAGTGTTCGTGCGCTTGATGGGAATAGACGCGCAGGAAAACACATTCCCGGTCGCGTATCAAGCGGCAGCGGTGACGTACCGAACGCACGAGCGGTGTTACGACGTTTCGCTCCTGCAAATGTTGCCGCGCATGCACGCCGGATAAGCGGCGAATACAGCGCTCAAATAGGAGGACGAATATGAACTCTCACGGCTCTGACGTTAAACAACTAAAATTGCTGAACGCCTGGGACAGTATCTGCCGCCAAAGCGGCTGCAGCGCCGAGCAACTCCGCGAATTGCACTGGCTGCGCCCTGACGATGAAATCGACGCGACATTTTTCCAAGAATTAAGCCCCACGCAGGAACTGGAACTCGAAGACGTCGCGATGTGGCTCGGCCAAACACCAGTCCGCCCGCTAAATTAATCAATGCTCCGGATCATCGCTCATTAAATCGGTTCCGCTTCGGGAATAGAAAATTAGAATCTATCCCAAAACGGAACCGGACTCCGCGTTTCCCATCGAATAGATCTGTAATGAATACCGGCGGCAAAAGATATTTTGCGCACTCATTCTGAAACGCTTCCGACGTAATTGCGCCCATCAATTAGGCTTACAAGTGCTCGATCGTGCGGACCGTCTTAAATCCAACCCCCTGATTCATCGAAACGGAACAGTTCCCTTCCCCTTTGGTACGGCTATTGCATTCAATCGGTGCATGAGTTCAACACTAACCAAACCGAGTGAATCAGCGACACCAATCACGCGCAGCACTTTCATGGTATGTGTCGTCGATGACGAACCCGCCATGGTCGATATGCTTCTCTCCGCGCTTCATGCACTCGGTTATGACGCCGTCGGAACCAGCGATCCTCTCGACGCGCTCGCACATGTAAAATCCGGCAGGTGCCGCGTGGTAATTTCAGATATAAAAATGCCCAAGATGGATGGGCGCGACCTGCTCGATCAAGCTTTGAAGATTGATCCCGGCGTGAACGTCATCCTCATGACCGGATATTACTCGCTGGATTCCGCCGTGGACGCCATCCGGCGCGGAGCCGCCGATTATCTCTCGAAGCCCGTCGATCGCGGCCGCCTGAAAAAAACTCTGGATGAAATTGGCGAGCTCTTCAACCGGCGCCAGCGCGTTCGCGATCTGGAAGCTCAAATGTTGCAGGATCTGAATTTCCACGGAATCATCGGCAAAAGTCCGGTGATGCTGGAAGTCTTCGACATCGTCCGCAAAGTTGCCAAGCATTACACCAACGTTTTAATTTCCGGCCAAACAGGCACCGGCAAAGAACTCGTCGCGCAGGCGCTTCATCAAATGAGTCCCGTCTCTCAGCAGCGCTTCGCCATCTGCAATTGTTCCGCGCTCGTGGACACTCTGCTCGAAAGCCAACTGTTCGGCCACATTCGCGGATCCTTCACCGGTGCCACGGATACGCGCCCCGGCCTGTTTGAGTACGCAAACGGCGGAACTGTTTTTCTGGACGAAGTCGGCGAAACTTCTCTGGCCATGCAATCCAAACTCCTGCGCGTAATTCAGAATCGTGAAATTCAGCGCGTCGGCTCGCCCGAAATTCGTCATGTGGACGTGCGCCTGATCGCCGCCACCAATCGCGATCTGCGCGCCGAAGTTTTGGCTGGGAGATTCCGCGAAGATCTTTACTATCGCCTCAGCACCATTCAAATTCGCGTTCCGTCTCTCGTCGAACGCCTTGAAGATATTCCTTTGTTGGTGCAATTCTTCCTGAAAAAATACAATCGCGTCTACGGCAAACAGATTCAGGGACTCACCCGCCGCGCGCAAACCGTTCTGCTGCAGCACGCATGGCCCGGCAATGTTCGAGAACTCGAAAATGTAATTTCCGGTGCGGCCATCCAAACCGTCGGCGAATTTATTGACGTTGCCGATCTCCCCGAGCAATTGCGCACTCCAACTGCCCGCGCCGAATCGCAAAGCGAAAGCTGGCGCCCGCTGCCTCTCGAAGAAATCCGGCGAATTCACATCCACCGCGTTCTCGAAATGAGCCACGGAAATCGAGTCCGCGCCGCGCAGTTGCTCGGCATAGGCAGAACAAGCTTGTATCGCTATCTGAAGCGCGCGAATCGCTCGTCAAAAAGCAATGCCGCCGCATGATGAGACCAAAGTTCTCCGATAAGTACGTGACGTTTTATCGAAACCGAAATTCTCGCGCAGTGTTTCAAATAGGGACAGCATTCCCAATTTGAAACTGAAGAATTTTCGCCGTCTCAATCATGGCCACTAACTTCAACCTACGACGCGCCGAAAATTGGCCTGCCGCGTGCACTAAATACTTCGTCGTAGACTTACGCCGTAAACCAGGAAGAGTGTCATGAGCGTTCAAATCAACTGGGCTAACCTTTCGAGCGAAACACTCGAAGATCGCCGCGGTGGCAAACGCGTCAGCCTTCAATTTGGATTGGAAGTCTCCGGTACGGATGTCGCAGGTGTGGCCTTCCACATTCACGGACGCACCCGCAACGTCAGCCACCATGGCTGCTGTTTTGAGGTAGCGCGCTGCATCGTGCAGGGCGAAAAACTCACGCTCAAAGTGATCCGACGCAACAGCTCAGGCGTCCAGGAATCCACCGAAGCTCTGCCATTCCGCATGGCCTGGGTCGTTCAGGAAGAAAACCTCTGGGTGGCAGGCGCCGAAATGGTCAAACTCGAAGCCCCCTGGGGCATCAGCTTCCCGGAAAAACCGAACACCCCAAACATTTGATTTCCATGCGCATGCGTCGTCGCCGCCGCGGCGGGAACCCCGGAGACTTCTCGGCACAACTCCGTCTCCTCGGATGGAATCGATGGCGCGCCGTCACACAGTATCGGCGTACGAGTGTTCTGGCACAGTAGCTAACCAGAACTTTCCCCAACTTTTTTGCGAGTGGAGATCCGCTGTGCGGGGTTTAATTAGAGCAGCCAGATCTTTCAGGCCCAATAAAAAGTAGAACCCGTCCGATGCGAATGTCTTCATCAACCCGAGCAATTCTGATCTCATCCCTGCTGATTCTGTGCGCAATCGGATCCACCCCGGTCCGTGCCCAGGCGCCACATGGAAGCGCCGAACAAATGTTGTTCGACTCTGCGAATCGCGAACGCGCCGCGCAACGATTACGCCCGTTACGCTGGGACAATTCTCTAGCCGCAGGCGCACGTCAACACGCTCAGCGCATGGCCCAGCAAAATACTCTCTCGCATCAGCTTCCCGGCGAAGAAGATTTCAAAGCCCGCGCAATTCGCGCCGGCGCGCGCTTCAGTTCGCTCGCCGAAAATATTGCCGAAGGCCCCGACGCGCCCGGCATCCACATGCAGTGGATGAACTCTCCGCCTCACCGTGAAAATCTTCTCGATCCCAAACTCGACTCCATCGGAATCGCCGTAGCGGAACGCGGCGGAGAAATGTTCGCCGTCGAAGACTTTTCGTTAGCCGTCGCCGATCTCACGCTCGAAGAACAGGAACTCGAAGTAGCCGCGATTCTAGTCGATAAAAACCTGCACGTGATGAACGATGTGCGTGGCAAAGACAGCTCCGACGCGCGCACTGTGGTCAATGAGACGCGCAACGCTTGCGCGCAAAACGGAAAATACGTCGGCGCTCGCCGCAATTCTTTCGTGGTGCGCTACACAACTTCCGATCTGTCTCACCTTCCCGATTCGCTTTCCGTCCAACTTCGCAAAAATGAATTTCATTCGGCTGCTGTCGGTGCCTGCAGCGCATACGACAAATCCAACTTCAGCACCTACCGTCTGGCAGTTTTGCTTTTCGACTGAGAACGTTTCGACTGGAACTTCAGTCGGCGAAATAATTCCCGCTTGAAACTCTTTCTTCCTTGAATTAGATTGCCCCTACGCGAGGAGGAATCCCATGAAAATGCGAAATACGGGCCGAATTTTAGTAATTTGCGCGCTAACACTCTTACCCGGAGCTTTGGTTGCGGGCGGAAAATATGACGGCAATTGGATCACGCACCTGGCCTGCGAAGCGCACGGACAGACGCCCGCATACAAATGGGATTTCCCCAGCACGATTAAGGACGGAATGTTTACGGGTCAGCATGGCGAAAAAGACGGTCCCGGTTATCTTGTAATCGAAGGCAAGATCAACGACGACGGCACCTCAAAGCTCGAAGCCAAAGGCACCGTCTCGCAAAATAATGCGCATGGTGTCTTCGCCATGAAGGGCAACAACTACAGCTACAAAATCAAAGCGCAATTCTCGGACGCCAAAGGTTCCGGCACGCGCGATGAAGGCGCCGGAATTTTAGGCCGGAACTGCACTTTCGATTTCACCAAGCAGCCGGACACGCCGCCCGCATCGGATCATTAAATTTATTTGAAAAGATATCGCTGCGCCGTATTCGCAGGCATGTGCTCACAATCCATCACTGTGCTAGACTTCGCGAAGCAGTTTTGCGTTTCTTAGTCTAAGCGCGTGACTGCCGATGCGTGGAACTTCGGGCTCTGTGCAACGCCGCCCCGCGAACCCCGCCAGGCCCGGAAGGGAGCAACGGTACCGGGATCACGCCGTGTGCCGCGGAGTTCCGAAGTTCCTCTCATCGTTTTTTTATTTTTACGTACTGGCGAATTTCATGGCTGAAACAAAGATCGACACAAAAACAAATTATCAGGTCATCGCGCGAAAGTGGCGTCCGCAAACTTTTGAGGACGTCGTTGGCCAAAGCCACGTGATGACCACGCTGGAAAATGCGATTCGCACCAATCGCATCGCGCACGCCTACATTTTTTCCGGCGCGCGCGGAGTTGGAAAAACCACCACCGCGCGAATTCTCGCCAAAGCTCTGAACTGCGTCAAAGGTCCCACGGCAACGCCTTGCAACGAATGCGATTCCTGCCGCGAAATCACCGCCGGAAATTCCATGGATGTGATTGAAATTGACGCCGCCTCAAATCGCGGCATCGATCAAATCCGCGAACTGCGCGATATGGTCCGCTACGCCGCAACCGGCGGACATCACAAGGTCATCATCCTTGACGAAGCGCACATGCTCACCGACGAAGCGTCCAACGCGCTTCTGAAAACTTTGGAAGAGCCGCCCGACCGGGTGATTTTTGTGATGGCCACCACCGAGCCGGATAAACTTGCCGACACAATTCGTTCGCGCTCGCAACATTTTCATTTTCGCGCGCTTTCCTTCGCGGAAATTAATGGCGCCCTTTCCGAAATTGCAAAAAAAGAAGGACTGAAAGCCGAACCCGAAGCGCTCGGCGTAATGGCGCGTGCGGCGGAAGGCAGTCTTCGCGATGCGCTTTCGTTGCTTGAGCAAGCTCGCGCGTACAGCGGCGC
>DATBYL010000459.1:0-6107 GCA_036513735.1 Candidatus Acidiferrales bacterium | reverse complement strand
TCACCGGCCTATCCGATCAAGGTCGGACCGACGGGCCGCTATCTGGTCGACCAGAATAATGTTCCGTTCTTAATCGTGGGCGATTCTCCGCACGCCTTGTTCGCTGATTTGACGGAAGCCCAAGCGGATGCGTACTTTGCGGATCGGCAGTCGTTCGGCATTAATACTCTTTGGGCCGAAATTCTGGTTAACCCATATGTCTTCGGCCGACCGGACGCATCGACATACGATGGAATTATTCCGTTCACAACTCCCGGTGACTTTTCCACGCCGAATCCGGCATATTTCCAGCGCGTCGACGACATGATTAATCTGGCAGCGAGCCACGGAATTACAATATTACTGGATTCGCTTGAGACCGGCGGTTGGATCACGACGGCCGAACAGAATGGCAACACCAACTGCTTCAATTTTGGAGTCTACCTGGGCAACCGGTACAAGAATTTCCCGAACATCATCTGGATACTCGGCAACGATTTCCAGACCTGGAACACCAGTCCGACCGACAACACGTTGGCGCAGAACATCATGGCTGGAATTGCCTCTGTCGATCCGAATCATTTGCAAACTACTGAACTCAATTACCAGTTGAGTGGATCGTTAGATGATGCATTGTTAGCCCCTTATTCTACGTTGGGCAGCGCCTACACATATTTCCCAACGTACGACGAAGTTCTGACCCAATATAATAAGACCACCTCGGTTCCCATCTTTATGGTGGAAGAACACTATGAATTTGAAAATGTTGGCGGCTGCTGCGGCGAAGGCGGCACGCCCAACATTCTACGCCGGCAGGAATATTGGACGGTTCTGGCCGGTGGTCTGGCGGGAAGTATGTACGGAAATCACTACACCTGGACGTTAGACGGTCCGCAGGGCAGTCCGAACTGGACGAACTTCCTGGATAGTCCTGGCGCTCAGCAACTGACTTACGTGAAAGCATTCTTCACTTCGTACGCTTGGTACAATCTTGTGCCGGATCAAAACAATACTTTCGTAACCGCGGGGTATGGAGTCTACGACTCCGGAGGCGCGCTCGGCGCCAACACGTACGTCACCGCCGCCCTAACTCCTGACGGCACACTTGCCATGGCCTATCTGCCGGCAGCGAATTCGATTACGGTAGACCTGACGCAAATGGCGGGCTCTGTTACCGCGCAGTGGTTTGATCCCACAATTGGAATCTACACAACGGTTCCCGGCTCGCCATTCGCAAACACGGGAAGCGTGCAGTTGACCCCGCCGTCCACCAATAGTACCGGTGATACAGATTGGCTTTTGGTCCTGACCGCGTCGCCCGGATCCTCAGCCTCTACGAAATCGGCTCCAGCGCCTTCGGCGAAAGCAGCATCGGCTTCGTCTGCTTCTCAACCCGCGCCTTTACCGAGGAAGCCGGGCGGCCAGTAAAACACTTGGCGTCACATTGATTTCCCGCCGCCTTCCACCATCAGCGAACCAATGACTGAGATTATCGTCACGAAAATCTTCACCCGTGTCATCATTAGTTCCGGCCGCTCTTAGTCCATCTCAGCGAAACAGGAGACACCGCACACTTTTGGCTCCGATAATTAATGCACAGGAACTCTCGAAGCGGTATGGCAGCGCTCCTCTTTTCCGGAATGTTTCGTTCACTATTTCCGAAGGTGATCGCATCGGATTGATTGGCCCGAATGGTTCGGGCAAATCTACCCTGCTGGAAATACTTGCGGGGCGCGTGAAGCCCGATAGCGGAGAAGTGGCCACGCGCAAACGCACGCGCCTCGCGAGCGTTTCGCAAATTTCGGAATTCGCTGAAGGCGCGACGGTTCGTTCCGTCATTGAAGACGCGCTCGATCGCGATGGCGTACCTGAAGCTCAGAAGGCCGCGCGCATGGCGGAAAATTTGGGCCGCGCGGGATTCGTGGATCTGGACACGCTGACGTCCACGCTTTCCGGAGGATGGAAAAAGCGTCTCGCGATTACCGAAGCGCTGGTGCAGCATCCCGAGATTCTGCTGCTCGATGAGCCCACGAATCATTTGGATCTTGCCGGAATTAAGTGGCTCGAAGGACTTCTGCAAAACGCTCCTTTCGCGTGCGTTGTCGTCAGTCATGACCGGTATTTCCTCGAAAACATCGCCAACGAAATGGTAGAACTGAACAAAATCTATACCGATGGTTCGTTGCGCGTGGCAGGAAATTACAGTACGTTCCTCGAAAAGAAAGAGGAATATCTCCACGCGCAAAAGAAACGCCAGGAAGCGCTGGAAAATTTGGTTCACACTGAAATTGAATGGTTGCGCCGGGGACCAAAAGCTCGCACTACGAAATCGAAAGCGCGAATCGGGAAAGCCCACGAATTAATTGGTGAATTAAAAGATTTGAATGTTCAGACTTCCGTTTCCACAGCCAAAATAGATTTCACCGGCACAGAGCGGCAATCCAAGCAGCTCATAACGCTTGAAAAAGTTTCTTACAGTATTCCGGATCGCAAATTGTTCGACGGAATTAATTTCACCGTCGGACTCGGCATGCGCGTCGGCCTCGTTGGCCCGAATGGCAGCGGAAAAACCACTTTGCTTCGTCTGTTGCGCGGAGATATTCTGCCCGCGAAGGGCGAAATTCGCCGCGCCGATCCGCTCCGCATCGTTTATTTCGATCAAACCCGCGAACTGGATCCCGACCTAACTCTGCGCCGCGCTCTTGCGCCCGATAGCGATTCGGTGATTTACCAGGATCGCGTTATTCACGTTGCGTCCTGGGCCGCGCGATTTCTTTTCAGCGGTGAGGATTTGAATCAGCGCGTCGGCCGGCTTTCCGGCGGCGAACGCGCGCGTGTGCTGATCGCTCAATTGATGTTGCAGCCCGCTGATGTTCTGCTTCTCGACGAGCCCACAAACGATCTGGATATTCCAACACTCGAAATCCTCGAGGAAAGTTTGCTGGAATACCGCGGCGCGCTGGTACTCGTCACCCACGATCGCTACATGCTGGATCGCGTCTCAACCGTCGTCTTCGGCCTTGACGGTTTGGGCGGCGCCGAAAGATTTGCCGACTACTCGCAGTGGGAAGCCTGGCAGCGTGCCCAAATCTCGAAAGACTCTCAGCGCGATCTTCCCGGAAAATCTGCGTCAGCTAAAACTTCCGCCACAAATAAATCTTCGGCTTCAGACGCAACTTCAAAAAAGAAACTTTCCTATCTCGAAGCGCGTGAACTGGAAATGATGGAACAAAATATCGCCAAGGGCGAAGAGGAACTGAATCTTTGCCGCGCCGAAATGGAAGATCCCGCCGTGATGAGCGACGGCCCCCGCCTTCGCAAAGCTTGCGCGCGCATGGAAAAAGCGCAGGACGCTGTTGATAAATTGTACGCGCGCTGGGCTGAGCTGGAACGCAAGAAAAGCTGATTCGCCGGTTTACGGAACATTTTTTCGCGAGCCGAATTTGTAAGCATAGGCATGCGAAAGCTCAGCGCCGAACAGCAAAATCTGCGCCGAGTAATAAACCCAGATCAGAAATATCGCCAGCGACGCAGCGGCGCCGTAGCCCGACGCCAGCGCGGAATGCCCCAGGTAAAATCCAATGGCCACTTTTCCGATCGTGAAAAGCAGCGACGTGAACGCCGCCGCTGGCCAGGTGTCGCGCCATTCGACTCGAGTGTCCGGAACGAATTTAAATATCAGTGCGAACATCACGGTAATCATGCAAAACGAAACGCCGAAGTTTATCGCTTCAAGGCGCAGCGCCGAAGCGGGAAGCAGTTCGCTCAGGAATTTCTCAGCGACGGACAATCCCGCGCTGACCAACAGAAAACTCAGCAACAGAAATCCCGTCGCAACAACCAGCAGGAACGACCACAGACGCTGCGTCAGCTGGATCGTCCAGAAACTTTTTTTGCTGCTATCCACTTTCCAAATTAAATTTGCCGCGTCCTGAAGCTCGTTGAACGCGCCGGAAACGCCAATCAAAATCGTCAAGAAGCCAATCATCGTTGCGAGCCAGCCCAGAGTAGGGCGGTTTGAAGCGCCCTGAATGATCAATTGGATTGCCGCCGCTCCCTGCGTGCCGATGAATGTTTGAAGTTGATGAGCGAGCGCGATCTGCGCATTTTTCTCACCGAACACGAATTCGGCGATTGAAAGCACCACGATCAAAACCGGCGCGAGAGAAAATAATGTATAAAACGCGAGCGCCGCGCCCAGCCGTGGTGCGTTGTCGGAAAGCCAGCTCGCGCCGGCCTGTTTGAAAATGGCGCCGAGAGATTGTAGAAAATTGTCGGGCGAATTATTCTCTTCCAAAAACTGGCTCCGATCGATGTGCGGGGTTGCCCTTTTATATTTTGTTGCGCAGCTATGATACCTACGGTTGGACGGAAAAAGCGCGCGAGTTTTTTCGGAAGCCGCGTGCGCCGGTTACGCACGCCACCAGTTTGAGCGAAGTTCCTGGCCTGAGATTACTTCCGTCGGAATGCCGGGAGCGGGAGCCCAAAGTTTAATTCCAGTTCTGTCGGCGATTTCGGTGATACGTTGAATTGGCTGGCGCCAAGCGTGCAAGGCCAGGTTAAATAATCCCCAATGAATTGGCATCAGCAAGCCTGTCGCGCCCATTAATCCAAATGTTTGCGCTGCGCCATCAGGCCCCATGTGAATCGATTTCCAGAGTTCGTTGAAAGCTCCAATTTCCAGCATCGTCAAATCGAACGGACCGAATTGCTTGCCAATTTCCACGAAGCCTTCCCACACTGCGGAATCAGCTCCGAAATAAATATTGTGGCGATTTCCTTTCAGCACGAACGACGACCATAGCGTGTCAAATCGGTCGAACAATCCGCGTCCGGAAAAGTGGCGAGCTGGAAGAGCCGTGATTTTCAGTTCGTCGGAATTTGTTTTACTCGTCACCTTCAGCGAATCTGTCCAGTCAAGTTCCGCAATTGCTTCTTTTTTCACGCCGAACTTTTGCAGACGCTTGCCAACTCCTAATGACGTAATCCACTGCGCTCCGCGAATCGCGTCAAGCTTCGCGAGTCTCCGAATAGTCTCCTGCCCAAGATGATCGTAGTGGTCGTGCGAAACGATCACGACGTCAATCGTCGGCAACTCCGCCAGCGGAAGCGGCGATTCAAAGAAACGTTTCGGGCCAGCCCAGCTTACCGGTGCAGACCGTTTGTCCCACACCGGATCGAGCAGCACGCGCATCCCGTCAATCTCAACAAGCATTATCGAATGGCCCATCCATGTGACGCGCAGTCCGCTTTCCGGCGCGCGCTGATACACGCGCGAATCCGTACGGAACGGCCCAAGCGGAATCCGCGGCACGCACTCTTCTTTATTTGTCAGATACAGTTTCAGAAGTTTCGGTATCAAGCTGAAACCGACCATCGTGGTTTCAACTGGGTTCTGAAATTTTCGGCCAATTTTTTTCGCGTGCTGCAGTAGCGGCATGTCGATTGGATGCTCAGAATGCGAAAGTGGGCAAACGAATCTAAGATGATGTGGATATTCCGGTGATTGGCCAGATTATCTTTGCGTCGCGAGAAAAGTGGAGCTATCTTACGCCCTGAGGGGTAAGGCAATTCCCTTGTCAACAGATTGAAGGAAATTTCGCAGACCGATGGCTCCGGCGGCTGCTTTGGAAAGAGGGTTTCGACATGCGACGCAATCGATCGACCGTTTTAATTTTTTTGAGTCTGGCGCTGTTGCTCAGCACGGCGCGGTTCCGCGCGGCGGTCCCGGCGAGTCCGGAACAACGCGCGATTGATTTTAATGACGCCGCTGCGTGGAAGGGCGTCAACGCTACGGCGCTCGCGGATCACGGCGATTGGTTTGGCTATCGGCTCAGTCCTCAAGAAGGTGACAGCGGCGTGACGATTCGCCAAACAAATGGAATTAAGGAATATAAGTTCTCGATTGGCGAAATTCCGGCCGCAGCCGCGGCAGGCGGTCCGCCTGCGGGTGGTCTCGTGGGCGGTGCGGCGTTGGCGATTTCGAGTGACTCGAAGTATGCGGCGTTCACGATGTTTCCTTCTCACGCGGAAGCGGCGCAGCTAAAGCGGCAGAGAAAGCCGATTCAAAGCAAAGTCGGAATCGTGAATCTAGAGACCGGCGAAAAAATCGAAGTCGCAAAAGTGCG
>DATBYL010000458.1:0-6584 GCA_036513735.1 Candidatus Acidiferrales bacterium | reverse complement strand
GAAAATCTCTACAACAGCGCGCTGCATGACGTCCTCACCAAAAAATATGATCTGGCGCAAAGCGAATTTCAGGACTACCTGAAGTATTATCCGAAAACCGAATTCGCCTCAAACGCCGAATTTTATCTCGGCGAAATCGCGTATCTGCAGGGCCGCTATCCCGAAGCGGTGGATCACTATTCCGATGTGATCGCCAATTTCCCCAACAGCTTCAAACTCGCCGCCGCGCGTTACAAGCGCGGAGTAACCTACGTCGCCATGGGAGACAAACCAAAAGGCGTCGCCGATCTTCGCTCAGTCGTCCGCCTCTTCCCCAAAACTGAAGAAGACCAACTCGCCCGCACCAAACTGAAGGAACTCGGAGTCAGCGTAGCCCCCGCCGGCCGCTAAATTCAGCCGCGCTGCTTGCTGTTTATCCTGAGCGCAGTCGAAGGGCGCCCTCGCCTGAAAGTTATCTCGACTTTCCTGTACCAACAAATCCCCGCACCAACTCCGCAACCTCGTCCGCTGCGGTATCCAACGCAAAATGTCCACCGTCAACAATGTGGACTTCAGCCTTCGGCACGTCCCGCCGATACGCCTCCGGTTCCGACGAATCGAACGACAGCTCGTACTTCCCCCAGATCACCAACAAGCGCGGTTGCTTCTCGCGCATCCACGCCTGCCATTTCGGATAGTTCTCCACATTTGTCCGGTAGTCATAGAATAAATCGCTCTGGATATCCCCTTGTCCCGGCGAACCCAGAAACGCAAACTCGTCCGTCCACAAATCCGGATCGTACCGTTCCACGTTCGGATCATTTCCAATGTGCCGCGTCTTCGTCGTCGCCAGTGATAACAAATTCGTCCGCAACGCCGCCTCATTCGCCGCGCGATCCGCCCAGTACGCTCGACGCGCAGCCCAATTCGCGCCCAAGCCAGTGTTATGCGCCACAGCATCCTGCACAATCAACGCTTCAACACGCTCCGGATGCGCCAGTACCATCCGAAATCCCACCGGACCGCCATAATCCTGCATGTAAAGCGTGTACCGCGTAAGCCCCAGCTTCTCCGCAAAATGATTGGTGATCTCCGCGATGTGATCGAACGTATACGCGAATTTCTTCGGATCCGGCCAATCGCTATGACCAAATCCAGGATAGTCCGGCGCCACCAGATGATATCGGTCAGCAAGCCGCGCAAATAAAGGCTCGAACATCCGCGATGAAGAAGGCAAGCCGTGCAGCAGCAAAATCACCGGCGCATCGCGCGGCCCAGCCTCGCGATAAAAAATATTAATTCCGTCCACAGCAATCGTCCGATAAGAAGTTGGATGTCCCACGGAATGTTCCTTTCCCTGAGCCAATGCAGGCAATTGAAATAACGCACACATCACAGCCGAAAGAACTACCACACGAAATCTCATCAATCTCTCTCGCCTCGATTCGCGCGTCTCTTCGCGCTCCACTCCCCAACTGCTCCCGCAATTTCCGAAACTTCCTTAACCAAACTTTTCAATATCTCCCCCACATCCGTCCCGCCAGAAAGATTCGCGCTCTGCCCCGCCCACATCGGGACCAAATCCACCCTCCCTGCCGCCTCCGCCGCCACAGAAATATTTCGCACCAATCCGCGCTGAAACGGATACGGCAAAATTTCCGCGGGAGCACGATCCAACTCCTCCATCAGCCGATTCCGAACTCCTCGCGCCAGGCGTCCCGTAAACCCTCTGGTCAACGCAGTATGCGCCGCACGTTTCCCAATCAAAGTCTCTCGATGCAACTTGCTCGCGCCAGATCCCTCGCACGCCAGAAACGCCGTTCCCATCTGCACAGCCTCCGCGCCCAACGCCATCGCCGCAATAATTCCGCGCGCATCTCCAATTCCACCGGCTGCAATCACTGGCACGTCTACCACATCCGCAACTTGCGGCACAAGTGACATCGTTCCCGTCAGCGAATCCTCCGCCGCACGCAAAAATGATCCGCGATGCCCGCCCGCCTCAAATCCTGAAGCAGCAATCGCGTCGACTCCGGCATCCTGCAACATCGACGCCTCATCGGGAGTCGTCGCCGCGCCAATCGTCACAATTCCCTTCGCTCGGCACTCATCCAAAATTTCCCGAGGCGGAATTCCGAAAATAAAACTAAATATCGGCACCTTCGCGTCCAGTAGCACACGCACCTGATCTTCAAATCGGTTCGGCGTATACGGTTTGTAAACAGGCCGCGCCGCCCCCAATTCGTCCAGCAGCGGAGCGATCGCCGTCACGCTTCTGTTGAACGCGCTTTCACCCGACGCTCGCGCGCCGGCATCTTCCGTCGAAACCCACAAGTTCACCGAAAATGGTTTCGACGTCAGCGACCGCACTTCGGCAATAGCATCCCGAATCGCTTCCGGCGCCGATGAGCTCGCGCCCAGCGATCCCAATCCGCCAAAATTGGAAACCGCCGCCGTCAATTTCTGCGACGCGAATCCACCATATGGGCCCTGAATAATCGGATATTCAATTCCAAGTTTTTCGGTCAGCCGATTTCGATTCCACGCCACAGCCATCAACAAGACACCTCAAAAATCACTTCCAATTCCACAGGCACTCCCAGCGGCAAGCTCGCAACGCCATATACTAACCGGCATGGATTTTTCTCTTTCCCAAGAATATCCTGCAACAGCTCCGAAGCACCGTCTGCAATTTTCGGATGCTCGCGGAAATCTCCTGCCGTGGCCACCGAAACTCCCAGCCGCACAACGCGCGTCACTCGATCTAGCGTACCCAAATGTTCCCGAGCCACCGCCAGCACATTCATCGCCGCCAGACGCGCCGCCGCTCGACCCGCTTCCATATCAAGCTCCGCGCCCACACGCCCCACAAATTTCGCGTTGTGCGCTTCCGTAGGAAGCATGCCCGTCAGAAAAAGTAGATTGCCCGTCAGCACTGCTTCCGCATACGTACCAAACGGCTCCGGCGGCGCTGGCAGCACAATCCCAAACTCTTTCAATTTTTTCTCCGTGCCCGCCTGCCGGGAAACTTTTCGCGGCGCAATTTTCTTTTTCAATTCTGCTTTCATCTATCTCTTTCCAATTAAATTTGAATCAAGGTTTGCTGTTTCGCGGATCGTCTTTCGCGTTCAGGTATTCAAGTCCGAGCGGCCCGATCGCGCCCACTTGCGTCACATACTCGCCGGATTTTGCCCAATGAAAATGAGACGTATCGCCCGGCAGAACCACCACGCTACCCGGCGAATATGCCTGCAGCTTGTCGGGGTCGAACTGATCGCCCAGGCCGATATAAAAAACGCCGGATATCACCGTGTAAACGCGATCCTCCGGATGCCGATGCGGCATCAATTTCACGCCATGTGGCACCTTGACCCTGATTGTGTAAGGGCCAGCCTCCGACGGATTTCCAACAACAACCGCTAAGCGCACGGAAGTCGGGAACGCAGGGAAAGGCTTCCAGTCAAGATCTTCGGAAAGCACCGCTCTAAAAACATCTTGCCCCGGCTGATGATTTCGATTCGACGCTTTTGCTCTTCCGGTGCCCAGCATACAGAGCCTCCCATTTAGAAACTAGGATCGGCGGCGCAATTCTGACGCAGCCAAATCCTCGAATGCAATTGCACGAAAGTATCGGATCGAAATTTTCGTCGTCCTGCATGCTCGCTCACGTCGGCAATCCGGTTCCGGACTGCTCCGCCGCCATATATTCAGCGTACCAGTCCGCCCAATTCGCATCTCTCACTCCGGTACGCTGCTCATGTTCACCATGCGCAACTTCCGCACGCCGCAGCGCGCTGGCCAAATCCTGCACAGACCCGTATGACGTCACTCCAAGAACGCGCTTCGCGCCGCTGGCTTTCTCAGGCATACAACCTCCTTCGCAAGCACTTCGTTCAGAAAATGTAAAACATCATCACAGACTTGTCGGTCAAGATCCGCGTCGCCCATCGTCCTAGCGCGCGGCGATTTTTCCCAGATAATATCCCAGCCGATTTTCCACGTCGCCCGGCTTGTGGAAGCCTTGCGCCATCAGCGCCTTGATTCCCTCCTGCGCGGCGGGCCGCCCAAGCGAACCGATGCACGCATACCACCCTGCGCCGATTTCCACCTCCGTCGGCAGAGTGGTGTTGACGAGCCGCTTGGTATTCGCGATCGCCCACTTGTCGAATTTTGAGATCCGCATCGCAAGCTCCTCTACAAATGCATCCAGTTCGGCCTCCGGCAGCGCGCGATTGATGTAGCCATAGGCCTCGGCACGTTCCGCATTGATATCTTCCGAGCTCAGCAGCACCTCGAGCGCTCGGTTTCGTCCAATCAGTCTCGGAAGCCGAGCCATCGGCCCGCCGCCGGCGACCATCCCAACGCCCACTTCCCACTGCGAAATAATTGTCTTCTCGCGGCTGGCAAAACTCATATCGCAGGCCAGCGTGATCTCGCTGCCATTGCCCGTCGCCCGGCCTCGGATCAGCGCGATAGATGCGACCGGTAAATGGGTCAGCCGAATGAGAAAGTCCGGCCACGGCGGCAAGCCTGTGGGACCGTTCGGCATCGAAGTCAGGTCCTCAAGCTTGGCCACAAAATCGGAATGATTCAGGAAGTAATCTTCTACTGCGCTATCGAACACCACCACTCTGACATGCTCGTCGGCCTCAAGAGCATCCATCACTCCTTGAAACTCGCGAACCATTTGCGGTCCCATTACATTGATCGGCGGATTGTCGATGGTCACACGCCAATACGCGGGCGACCGCTTTGTCACGCGAATCTGTTCTGACTTAGTGGCTACGCTTGCAGTTGTCATGGCATTCTCCTTTTTATCTATTTGCACCGAAATGGTTTTCCGCCTACGCTTTGTTGATCACCGCCGCCCCCGTCTTGCTGACAATCTCGTCCTGAGAATCCGCGCCGCCCGAGCAACCGATTGCGCCGATAATCATTCCCTGTTCAATCAGCGGAATTCCGCCTCGAGACGCAATAATCCCGTCGAACGCCAGCAGATAGTTCAAATGCATCATGTTGACGCCGACCTCAAACTGCTTCGTTTCGCGCCGGAACGTCGCGGCCGCGCGCGCCTTGTGCTCGGCAATCTGAATGGAGGCAAGCATCGCGCCGTCCATCCGCTGAAACGCGACCAGGTTGCCGCCGGAATCGACCACCGATACGTTCATCGTCCAATTCCGCTTCTTCGCTTCTGCCACCGCCGCGTGAATCACGGCGAGTGCTCGGTCCAGTGAAATCGCTGGGCCATACGGCGTGTTGAAAGGAATTTTGTCGGGCACAAAATCGAGAGGATTCGTTTCCGCGGGTTGCACTGCTCGACTCGTACCGGCGGCGCTTGCTGCTTTATCATTTGGCATACGTCCTCCTTGAATGAATCGCAGCTTTCTGTGGCTGCACTTCTTCAACCGTTTACAGCGTCCTAATCTTGCTCACCAAGAGTTTGAACGTACGTTTCGCCATATGGATAAAACATCTCCTTGCGCCCTTCCGCCCACGCCGATTTCAGCTCCGGCGTTGTGATGTCCCAATCCGGCCGGCATTTTTTCGTAACCGCGCGCAAGTCCTGCCGAAGATCTTCCACGCTAGGGCGGCCCCAAAACCAATACCCGTTATAAATTTTGTAAATCACCAACCCCGGCTCCAGCACAATCGTGTGCGGAATCATCGGATTGTTCACCAGATCCGTGTATTCCGCGATATCCAAATCTTTCTGCACAACGCGCCCCGCGTCGGAAAGGAACGGCCAGTGCGCGCCAACTCCGCTCCGATATTCATTCGTCTGCGTAATATTGTCCGTGCTAATCGTTACCAGCCGCGTGTAAGCAACTTCCATTTCGCGATGAAATTGCACCAGCCCTTCCGCCTGACGCCGATCTTTCGGACAAAATCCTCCTCGGCTCAGCACAAG
The DNA here is from genome assembly GCA_036513735.1 of Candidatus Acidiferrales bacterium. GTDB lineage: Bacteria > Acidobacteriota > Terriglobia > Acidiferrales > UBA7541 > DASTCZ01. The sequence goes on along the minus strand of DATBYL010000458.1, from coordinate 697 downwards.
CACCATCGGATGCGGTCCTTGCAGCTCAGAAAGTTTCCTCCGCTTTGTCCTGTGATCGGAAAACTCGTAGTCAGGAAATTTTGCTCCCGGAACAATGTCAGCCCTCATCGAATCTCCAATCTAGAACTCCGGATCGAATTCGCTATTCTCATGCGGTCAACTTCTTGAACGCTATTGGACGAAGATATCGGGTCAATTCTTTCGGGTCCGTGCTGCAAACAAAGAAGGCGGCGCGCATTAGCCACGCCGCCCTCTCTCACTCCAATTACCGCAACGACTTAAACGACGCTCGCATCTCTTCCGTGAACGATTTTGGCTGTTCCCACGCCGCAAAATGACATCCCTTCGCCGGCCGGCTGTAATACATCAATTTCGGATACGCCTTCTCCGACCAACTCTTCGGCGCCGTATAGATTTCATCCTGAAACGCCGTTACCGCCGTCGGAAGCTGCACTCCTTTTGGAGTGAAAAACGGAAGCTTGCTTTCCCAATACAGCCGCGCCGATGACACCGCCGTATTCGTCAGCCAGTACAGCGTAACATTGTCCAGAATGTCGTCTCGCGTCAGCCCTTCAGGCACGCCGTCGAACGAGCGCACGATCAGCGCGTAACTCAGCCAGTCGTGATCAATGATCCAGGCCGCCAGCCCAATCGGCGAATCCGCAAGAGCGTAAAGCGTCTCAGGACGCCCCGCCAT
>DATBYL010000457.1:0-3408 GCA_036513735.1 Candidatus Acidiferrales bacterium | reverse complement strand
TCCAGAACTTCACTTTATCCTGCGCGGCGGTATTGTGAATCGTGTCGTGGCATCCGCTGGAAACACAGGAAAGTTGATTGCTGGTGAGCACATCCATCATCGCTACGTGCGTCGGGCTTTGAAATGATCGCGCGCCTTCGTGGCAGTGCAGACATTCCCGATTGTTGAATGGCTCGTACAAATGAATTGGATTCATGGGCTTGCCGAAATAATTTACGTAAACGTGATGCAGGCCGTTCAGCTTCACTTTCAAACTGCCGTACATCGCGTAATTCGTGTGACAGGTGTAACAAGCTTCGTCTGCGGGGATGCGATGATTCTGAAAATGTGCGGCGGGAATATACGCGGGATCGTCCACATACAGACTTTTGCCCCACGGTTCCATGATGTGACAGGAAAGGCAGAAGCTGGTTTGCTTGGAACGCTCAAAATGTTCGGAAGCGCCCAGAGTTCCGCACAAGATCGGGAGAACGCAGAATCCGACAAAGGCGAGCATTTTACCTTCGCGCGTCATGGTGACGGATGGACGAATCACCACCATCGCGATCACGATGATGGTGACGCCGATCAACGCAAATAAAAGGACGTTCGGTCCCGGCAAGCTCCCTCCCCGTTAGAAGGTGTCTACTGTTTCCCCAGCGAGCGGGAATAGGCGGCCAGCGCCGCGATTTCCGCAGGCTTCAATTGCTTTCCGTAGGCGGGCATTTTGTTTTTGCCGGTGGTGATTACGGCGATCAGGTCCGCGTCACTTTGGCCTTGCACGTCAGGCGAGTGAAAATCGCGCGCCTTCAGCGCTTTGCCCGCTGGAACGTTTGCCGCTCCGTCCGGCCCGTGGCATGACGCGCATTTACTCGCGGCGTACAGTTTTGCTCCGTCGTCCTGCGCGTGCGCCGCGAGACTAAAAACAAAAGCCACGGCACACATCGCTAAAGCTGCTCGAATTCCCCAAGCTGTCAATCGATTCATCTGATCCCCCTTAGAATTTCCTAGTAAACGTATTTGAGCGAAAATGTAATGTTGCTGCCGTTGAAATCCTGTGACGGAAGCAGCGCAAGTCCAATTGGATTGGCAATTCCGCGATCGTTGTATCCGAAATAGTTCCACGAGGTTTTGTAGCTCAGATCTTTTCGGATATCGATTGCAAGGCTCACAAACGGCTTCAAGTAATTAAAATCCAGCGTGCCGGTGGGCGTAAGTGGATTCAGAAATGTGGTGTTGCCGCGAACGATGCTGCCGTTGTAACCCAGGATGGCGGTCACACGCTTTATGGGCTTCCACATCACGTCGCCATAGGCGTAATAGTCTTTGCTTGCGTAAGAAGAAAGTGTTCCGAGCGGCCCGGTCGCGGCCGGCACCGGACATGGAGATGTGAAAACGGTTGAGCCAGTATCCGCGAAGCAGATCTCCGTCTGCGTGAAGATGTCCATGTAATGGAATCCGAAATCAATCCAAAGACTGGAACTGGGCGAAAGCGTGGTGACAAAGCTGTACGTGCGGCCGTGCTCGAGATTATTCACCATGGAGACGTTGTCGCGGTTCTCGTGGATATCCACCGCGCCATCAATTTGCGCCCAGGGCTTGGGCTTGTAGTTGACGTGAATCTTGTAGCTCTGCAACTGGCGCGGACTAATCCGGGTGAACGAATTGTCGTTGTATCCAAACATCACTTCCGCGTTCAGGCGCAAAGAATCGACTGGAACCATCGAAAATCCGGCCACCGCCGCGCTTTCGTGGATTAAGGTGATGTTCCGGGCAGTGTCGTTGCCCGCTTCGGGGACTAAATTCGTGGGACTGCCTTCCTGAATCGAGCCGTTTGGATTCAGCACGCAGCCGGCTGGCAGCTTGCCCGCTACCAGAGCGCAATCGCCACGCGCCGCGAGAAAGTCATTCGCGGCCATGCCCGTTGCGCCGCCGGGGAAATATATTTCTCCGGTATCGAATGTTGCACTGAAATCAGAAATCGTGCGCGCCGAATACATATAGCCGATGTGCGCGCTTGCCCGGCGCGTGAAATCATATCTAAGCTCGATCAGGTTTCTCTTGACGTCTTGTCCCAGAAATTGCGAAACGAATTCGTTGGTAACGTCAGCGCCGGAACTTGAATTGTGCTGCGGGCAGCCGGCTTGATTGAAAGGAGCGGTTGGGCAGACGGTGGCAAATGTGGCCGGCGTGACGGCTGAGATGGGCAGCAAAGCTCCCGTTTGACCAACGACTGCGGGCGGCGTGCCAAATAAATTCGTTTCGGCTGTATCCCACATGGAAGGACTGCGCCAATTCTGAAACGAGAAATTGTCCTCGATGCTCCACTTGTCCGTCAGCCGGTAATTGCCCGACCAATCCGCATTCACTGAAATCGATTTCGCTTCCGCCGGGCCGCCCGTGGTGCCGCCGCGCGTTACCGTCCTGCTCGTATATCCAAAAAGCGTCTCGTTGTAATCGGGAATTGTGTTGGTCCCGCCGGTATATCCAACCGACCCGGTCATCGTGAAATTCTTGATGTAGGCCGATTGAAACCGGAAACGTTCGGTGGGAAAAGACGAACGCGGATTTTGCACCTCGCTGTACGACGTATATAGGTTGCAGATGGGCGATGCAGTTGGAGGAGTTGTGGCCGCGTTTAAGATGGGGGCGGCGCAGGGGGAGCTGCCTACCGTGTTGAACACCAGCCCGAGATCCACGGGGACGCCGGTGGAAAGCTGATAATTTAGATTGTTGTCAGCTTCGGTCTCGTCGATTTTGGAATAGGTGAGCAGTTCGTCGAATGAAAGGGTCGTTTTTGGGATGCCGGTGTAATCAAATCCAAATCGATACGAACTGGTGCGGTAGAGCAACATCTGAGAAAGCAGTGGCTCGGTGCCGCCTTCGACTGAACTGGACGCGGGGCCCGAATCCGTGTTGCGCGAGTATCCTAATCGGAATCGGAGCCGAGATTGCGGCAGCAGTGTTAGGTCGTAATCCTGCATATGCCGGGACAAATTCAGCGCTTGCGGCGAACTGACGATGGCCACCGTTGGATTTGAGCCCGTCGGATTCAGCGGATTTGCGAGCAGATCGTAGTTCCAGAAGTCATTGTCTCGCCGGAACATCCCGCGGAAGTCGTACCATTTATTTTTACTGATGTGCAGCCGCGAAATGTTATTGGGATCGCCGCCGTATCCGGAATTTGTGAACGAAAGGCTATCGAAGAAAAGTCCCATGTGGTTGATGGAGTGCATATCCAACGAGAAATTGAATAACCGCATTCCAGATTGAAGATTTTCAAACGTGTCGTAATTATTTTGATTCCCGCCAATCATGCTATCGCGGTAGCCGAACTCAACGGATTGGTGAACCGTGTAATTTCCCCACACTTTTCCGGGAAGCTCTTCTGACGCGGGTGCGGGAGTTGGCGCCACTGCTGGAGCTGGT
>DATBYL010000456.1:0-4834 GCA_036513735.1 Candidatus Acidiferrales bacterium | reverse complement strand
AACGTGACGCGGCAAATGATTTGCTACAGCTATTCGATTTCGGGCGTGACGTATGAAACGGCGCAGGATGTGACCGGTCTGGAAGCGCGCGTGATGCCGCAGAAATTAATTGCGGGGCAGCCGGCCAGCGTGAAGTACGATCCGTCGAATCCGAGCAATTCGATTTTGATTGGCGATGATTGGTCGGGCTTGCACTAAAACGGAAAAAATTTTATGAAGCACACGCTTGCGATAATACTGGGCTTTTTTCAGCTCATTTGCTCATGCCTGATAATTCTTCTTACGATATTGATCCCGTTTCTGTTTGTTATTGGGATGTATCTCGCGATTCTGCTGGGGCTTGTGCGCGTCACTCTGATGATTGGCGACATCGCATCCAGTCTGTTGCGCACGGTAGCGGGATGCGGCGAGTTAATGTTGGGAATTGTGCTGCTGCTTGGAGGCACTTGGATAACAACCCGCATGGCCGTGTGGATATTCCCGCCGGCTAAGCGAATTGAACGCGCGGAAATTCCTTCGTAAAATAAAAATTGTGAAACGCGGAGTGTGCTTGCCGGAATGTCTCGCGTTGTGGCACTCTTGCGAGCCTGCATATTTCAGTCAGGTAAAATTTTGAAGAACCGAATGGGGCCAGGAGAAATGCAATGACAGCGACCGCCGGAACGCCGCGAGGACTTGAAGGAGTAGTGGCGGCGCGCACGCGCATGAGCCACGTGGATGGCGTGAACGGCGTGCTGATTATTGGCGGTTATTCAGTGGAAGAGTTGGCCGCACATGCGGGACTGGAAGCGGCGGCATATTTATTGTGGCGCGGACGATTGCCGGACCGCGTGGAGTTGCGCGAAATGGTTTCGCAAATGGCGGAACTGCGTCAACTTTCTCCTCTGACGCTTGATGTTCTGCACGCGGCAAAATCCGCTCCGCCGATTGACGCGCTGCGAATGGGATGCGCGACGCTTTCGCTGGGGCTTGCTGATCCAAATGCGATTACACCTGCGGCGGATTTTGCGGCGGCGATGCGATTGACGGCGTGCTTTCCGACAATCGTTGCGGCACATGCGCGGATCTCGCAGGGAAAAGATCCGATTCCGCCGCGCGCAGATCTGCCCTTGGCCGCGAATTTTCTTTACATGGTTCACGGACGTGAAGTTGATCCGGCGGCTGCGAAAGCGTTGGACGCGTACTGGGTGACGGTGATCGATCATGGAATGAACGCGTCAACATTTACGGCGCGTGTGATTGCGAGCACTCGTTCGGACATGGTGAGCGCGGTGACTGGCGCGCTGGGCGCGTTGAAGGGGCCGCTGCACGGCGGAGCGCCGGGGCCGGTGCTGGATATGCTGCACGAAATTGGGTCGGCGGATCGGGCCGAGGCGTGGCTGAAAAATGAATTATCGCAGGGACGCCGCATCATGGGATTTGGGCATCGCGTGTATCGCGTGCGGGATCCGCGAGCCGAGGTATTGAATAAGGTGGCAGAAGGATTGGGGCAAGCGCGGCTGGAAAATCGTCAGCTATATGATTTGGCGATTGCAATTGAGCAAACTGCGCTGCGAGTTTTGGCGGAAGCGAAGCCGGGACGCAATTTGCGTACGAACGTGGAGTTTTATACGGCGCTGGTGCTGCAAGCGCTTGGTCTGGAGCCGGCGCAATTCGTAGCGATGTTCGCGTGCGGACGTGTGGCGGGTTGGTGCGCGCATGTGATCGAGCAACACGCCGAGGATCATTTGATTCGGCCGCAATCGGAATATATCGGGCCGGTTGGACTGAAAATTAGCTAACTAGAAATTTTTTGGTAGTTGGCGCGCCTTTCCTGATTGACAAGAAAATGTCATACGAAGAAAAACTCGAGCACCTGCGGCGGATGAACGCGGAAGCGGAAGCCGGCGGCGGGGCGGAGCGCCGCGAGCGCGAACACAAAGCCGGAAAGTTGACGGCGCGCGAGCGCGTGGAACTTTTGTTGGATGAAGCCACGTTCGAGGAGCTGGATAAATTTGTGCGGCACCGCTCGACAGATTTTGGAATGGACGAGCAGCGCCCGGCGGGCGATGGATTTGTTACTGGGTACGGAAGAATCGATGGAAGATTAGTTTATGTTTTTGCGCAGGATTTTACTGTGTTCGGCGGATCGCTTTCCGAATCGAATGCGCTGAAGATTTGCAAAATTATGGATCTGGCGATGCGCGCGGGCGCTCCCGTGATCGGATTGAATGATTCTGGCGGCGCGCGAATTCAAGAAGGCGTGATGTCGCTGGCCGGTTACGCCGACATTTTTCTGCGAAATACATTGGCGAGCGGAGTGATTCCTCAAATCAGCGCGATTATGGGGCCGTGCGCGGGCGGAGCCGTATATTCGCCGGCAATTACTGATTTTATTTTTATGACACGCGAAACTTCTTACATGTTCGTCACCGGGCCGGACGTGATCAAAACGGTGACGCACGAAGAAGTGACCAAGCAGGAGCTGGGCGGCGCGATGACGCACAACGCGACGAGCGGCGTGGCGCATTTTGTGGCGCGAGACGATCGCGATTGCGTGGCAATGATTCGCGAGCTGGCGGGATTTTTGCCGTCGAACAATTTGGAAGATCCGCCGCGGCGCGTGTGCACGGATCCGATTACGCGCGCGGATGCGGCGCTCGATCATCTGGTGCCCGAAGATCCGATGCAGCCTTACGACATAAAGGATGCGATTCACGCGATTGTGGATGAAGGCGATTTCTTCGAGGTGCACGAACACTTCGCGAAAAATATTGTGGTGGGATTTGCGCGAATGGATGGGCGGCCGGTGGGAATTGTCGCGAATCAGCCAGCATTTTTGGCGGGCGTGCTGGACATCAACGCATCCGTGAAAGGCGCGCGGTTCGTGCGATTCTGCGACGCGTTCAACATTCCCCTGATTACATTTGAAGATGTGCCGGGATTTTTGCCGGGTACGCAGCAGGAATGGGGCGGAATTATTAAGCACGGCGCGAAACTGCTTTTTGCCTATGCGGAAGCTACTGTTCCGAAAATTACCGTGATTACGCGGAAGGCGTATGGCGGCGCGTATTGCGTGATGGCGTCAAAACATATCCGCACCGATGCGAATTTCGCTTGGCCCACGGCGGAAATTGCGGTGATGGGCGCGGAGGGCGCGGTAAATATTGTTTACAAACGGGAAATTGATCGCGCGCCGGAAGCGGATCGCGAACGCATACGTAAGGAAAAAATTGCGGAATTTCGTGAGCGATTTGCGAATCCTTACGTGGCGGCGGAACGCGGATATATTGATGCGATTATCGAGCCTTCGCAGACTCGCGCAAAACTGATTTCCTCATTGCGCGCGCTGGAAAATAAGCGCGATACGAATCCGAAGAAGAAGCATGGAAATATTCCGCTGTAAATTTTGAATAGCATTCACGCCGCAGGAATTCAAATCGAATAAAATTTAATCGCCGACCTGGCCCGTCAAGCTCGGCTCTGCCTCTCCGGTGAGCTTAGGAGGCTTTGGCGGTTTGGGCTGGTCCGGCTCGACGCCGCGCCAACCGACGGGACGTCCCTTCACGGCTTGGGTGAGCGCGCGGAAAAGTACGATGTACATCATTTGACGATAATAAAAACGCTGCAAGACGAGCGGAAGCAGCAGAGACCAATCCTCATGTTTTTCCAAAGCGAATGCGATGGCGCAGGCAATCAGGTCAATCAGCATGAACCCGATGAAAAAAATCACGGAGAGTTCCATATCCTGTGTGGAAAAAATCTGGGGAATCGCGGCGATGCGGAACTGTGACAATCCCCAGAGCGCGAGCGACGCGAGAAAAAGTAAATCGATGGCAGGAGAAAATAGTGGCAGCAATAATTGGAAAATAAAAATGTTCGGCAGCGCAACCCATCCGAGCGTTCCATATTTCCAACGGCCAATCGTGTCACGATGTTTGTAAACGGATTGCAATGTGCCAAACGTCCAACGGAAACGCTGGCGCATCAGCGCTTCGGCGGTTTCCGGCGCTTGCGTATAGCCAATCGCTTCTTCGTCGTAAGAGATGCGCCATCCGGCGCGGCGAATCGCGATGGTTAGGTCTGTATCTTCGGCCACAGTTTCAGCGGTGAAGCCGCCCGCGGCGGTAATAGCTTCAACGCGCCACGCGCCGATCGCGCCGGGCACAACCGGAATGCAATTCAGCAAATCGAACGCGCGCTTTTCCATATTTTGGCTGGTGATATATTCTAGCGCCTGCCAACGAGTGAGCCACCGCGTACGGTTTCCCACTTTCACATTTCCGGCTACTGCGCCAATTTTTGGATCGACGAAATTCCGTACAAGTTTTGAGACAGCTTTGCTGTCAATGTGCGTGTCAGCGTCAATGGTGACGACGATTTTCCCGTTCGCGTTATCTAGACCACGCACCAGCGCGGAAGGCTTTCCTCCATTGACCTGATGAATGATGTGCACGCGCGAATTTTCGCCGAAATTCTCTTGAAGCAATTCGCCGGTGCGATCGGTCGAGCCGTCATTAATCACAATAATTTCCATGTTCGGATAATCGGCGGCGAGCGCGGACGTGACTGTGCGCACGATCACTTCTTCTTCGTTGTACGCAGGAATCAGAACGCTCACCAGCGGCCGAAATTCGGGATGATCGCCGGGATCGGCCCGCATTTTTTCGATGAGTGCGAGCAATCCAATAATTATTGCGCGTCCGCTGACCAGCATAATTCCCAGAATAAAAACGGTGGCTATGCCGACGCGCGCGAAAAACATCAATCCGAAAATGTAGGAGTCCGCACGGGCGGCCCACAATTCTTTTCCGGTAACTTCGGGCATTACTTGCGCGCGAGTTTGGCCGACGAG